>CAZISK010000356.1:0-7868 GCA_964541355.1 uncultured Candidatus Obscuribacterales bacterium | reverse complement strand
AGTTCCGGCAATCAAGCAGAAGAAGCAAAAACAGGATGGACCACAACTGGTGGACAAGAAAACTGCCAACCAGATGATGGAGCGTCTCTTTCAGCGCTACCCGGACGCGGACTGCGAACTGGATTTTGATAACACTTATCAGCTATTGACCGCTGTTATTCTCTCCGCACAAACCACCGACGTACAGGTCAACAAGGTGACTCCGAAGTTGTTTGCCCGTTTCCCCACCGCAAAAGCACTGGCGGAAGCACCGATCGATGAAGTAAAAGAGTTGATCAAGGCGACCGGATACTACAACGCTAAAGCCGCCAACATTCAGAACTGCGCTCAAGCGCTGGTGTCGAAGTTCGGCGGCGAGGTGCCAGGGTCGCTCGAAGAGCTCGTCAAGCTCCCCGGTGTCGGCAGAAAAACAGCCAATGTCGTGCTTGGTGTCGCATTTGGTGTCCCAGGTTGGACCGTCGACACGCATGTACAACGACTGTCGAAACGCCTCGGTTTCACTAGTAATGAAGACCCTCATAAAATTGAGCTCGACCTGCAAAAGATTTTTCCAGATCAAGACTGGTCTAAGTGCTCGATCACTCTAATTTGGCACGGCAGGCGCACTTGTTTTGCCCGCAATCCTGATTGCCCTGGTTGCCCGTTAAACGACCTCTGTCCCAGTTCGACATTATAGTCTCGCACGCAGACAATCGTCTGGTTCATTTTGTCAGCTCGACGCACCGATTTTCGAACGACTCGCGGCACATCCAAGTGGCATCGCATTCGCCTCCAGGTCGAGCGTTTTCATATGGTGATTGACACGGCGGTCAATCGGGGCAAATATATGTTTAAGCACATGCAATCAGAACGTCGGATAATTTCACAGGTAAATGTGATGACTTCAGAACTACCGGACACGAATGCCGAAAGCCAAAGAATGCCATTTTCGGACAACGTCAGAGAGTCGTTCAAATACATTCGAAAATCGGTTAAGGCTGAAGGCAACAACATTCGAAAGACCGACCCGATCACGATTTGGCTGGTTCCAGTAGTATGCATCGTTTTGTTCTTCGCCGCCCTTGTCGGTGGCTGGTATCGCTTTGTGATGGCGCTGTCAGCATATATAAGTGTTCTGATTTATATTCTTGCACGTGTCGGCATCGTGCGCGGAATGAATCACCGGCAAACCAACATGGTCTGGCATCTTTTGTTGGCGACTTTCTTGGCAGGGGTGCTGTTCGCATTCGCGGTGTTGGAGCTGTTACGATTCAAGGCTCCGTAGACAGGTAATTGCGATTGAAGCTCTGATTGTGCCAGGGCGATAGAATTGACACGAATACAGCCGCAAAGGTTACCAAACTCACCGCCACACCTATCGTCGTTTTGCGTGTTGCGCTCGATGGGGGGATAGTCGTTGAGCTTGCGGTGGCGGTGCTTAGCCGGCAGGTCTTTCGTTTGCATACCGGAGGCGAAGGCAACAACTCGGACCAGTTTTGCCCCAGAAGGCACCGTCAGCAATCGCAATGGATAAACATATGCATGAGTTCGAGTATCCGGCAACAACGGCATTGAGAAACCATCGATAGTACCATCGTCAAACTGCATGTGGACTTTGAGCGAGCACCAGCCAAATCCTGGCATCGGCGCCAATTTCATCGACAGGTAATCATAGCTGTCAATTGCTATTCCGGCTTTCGGCTCGACGTCCCAGTAACGGCCAGGCATACTATGCGACGCATCTTGTGGAATTGGTAGCTCTACCGTCCTCCACGCGCCTGATCTTATGTCGGGAAACTCGATACGCTCACTCCGGAGCCGAGGAAACGACAACGACACGTCGGTATTGGAGGGACAAAAAATGTCTGACGCCATCTTATTCGATCTGCCATGCCTTAGCTTGCTGTCTGGGTCATGCTTCACGACTTCTGTTATGTGAGGGTACATGTAAACCACCGACCCGGGAAGACAATCGCCATCCTCGCAAAGGCGACCATAGGCGCTTCCCCTCGTGCTCGAGCCCAATCGGATGGTTACCGATTTTCCCCGGTATGGCAGCAGATTCAGACGTACAGGCTTCCATGTCTCATCGCAACGCACGACATATGATGCACCGGCACAATCGCCGGAAGCCACGCGCACCGTATCTGGTGAATTGGGAAAGATCGACACAGTCGAAACCAGCTTCGCCGTCGCGCCTGCGGTGCATGCTCCCTGCTGTTTTTTCATGGCCGCGACGGAGGTGCAGAACACCACTTCTTCAGCCTCTGCCGGAACATCTACGCGCCAATTGACCGTATTTCCTTCTGGTATCGACAGGTTCAGGTGGTGATAGTCGCGCCAGGATGATGTCTTTCTTGGCGACCGGTCCTCGAGCCAGGCGACACGCTTGCTTTCGGAAGCTCGTTCTATAGATACCTTTTCGAGGGCGAACTGACCCTGCAATGACATAGTTGTTTGGGGCGCAAAAATGCACAGCTGGTGCCGCTTCAGCGCGTTGGCGAATGAAATGATCCGATCCGGACGGCCGTCATTGCTGAATATCGAAGACTCGAGAAAGGTGGGAGAGCTGTTGAAAAATCGAAGATATTCAGCAGATACCGGCGCACGCGCGTTGAGGAAAAATTGTTTGTCTTTATAGGTCAGATTGGTAGAGCAAAACAAAACGATTATCGCAACCAATGCCGCCGCACCAGATACGGTGCCTAGCAGCGGTCGAGCCCAAATCTTTTTAGCACCTTTTCTCTCGAATAGGCAGGAGAGGTTGGCTACCGACAGGGATATCAGACCGAGCCAGCAGTATAGAGACATGGATGCATACCAGGGTGCGACGTGAGTGCGGAACACACCGACGCTCCAGACGCTTACAAAACCGTAAGCGAATAGCGAAAGACCGACGGCGCGAACGCTATCAAGTTTGACATCGCGTCTTGCCAGTGGGATGACGACAGCAACCATCAAGGCGATGAGAATGGCGGCGCTGAACTCGGCTTGCGGAAGCCGTCCGTACTCCATGCCCATGCTCTTCGCAAACGGACGGCCAAGAGCGTTAAGCACAAAACTGGCGTCGAAGAATCCGAATATCTTGACAAGCTCGGGATTGGAAGAGCCGCGCACAGAAAGGAAATAGGCGTAGGGCGCCAAGGATGTAATCGCTCCAGCCAGCCAGTAGCAGAATGCCACTTTTCTATTTACGAGAAAGTGCCCCGCTGCTTTGTTCTGGTATAACTCGAGCGACTTTCTTGGATCGAAGTGATGAGTCCATCCACGGACAGGCAAGAGCCAGATCGAAAGCAACAACACTACCCAAACAGGAATCACGTTGCCGAAGGAGTAGCAGGACGCGACCCCACCCAGCACCATCAACGACAATCCTTTAGGTGTCCTTCCAAATTTGCATAAGGACCAGAGAGCAAAGGTAAACGACAACAAGCACAGACCAATGGCTATGCTGGCCTCTCCATAAATCATGATGCACGACTGTGAGTTGGCGAAAACAAGTGCCAGGACTATTCCGCTGACTGCAAGACGCATCCACTTATTTGAATAGCGTCCTACAATCATATCGACTATCAAGAATGCCCGCAGAAGATGGAATCCCATGCCTACGAACAGCTCGGTCGTGACGTTCCAATTGGTCATATATGCGATGGCAATATGGACGAGCACCGGCAACAGTACCATGTGCGTTCTGATAAAGGAATCTGAGAAAATTGAAAACCATTGATATTGACCGCTCAAAACCTTGTCGACAATATGCAGAAATGCGGCATAGTCCACACATATGGTGTTAGCGCCGGTCGATACGATCAACCAGGAGATAAAGAAAAACGGAATTGATCCAAGAACGAATGTCGCGATAGCGCAGGACTTGAACAATCCCGACAGGAATGTCCGTCCGGACGACGATCCGGAAAAACCGCGTCGATTCGAGGCTTTCCCAGCGGTAAGCTCGTCACTCTTGAATGTCGGTGCCTGAATGGACATTTTGATCGCTAGTAAATTCGAATCCAAATCTCAATAACAATTTTGCGACAGCGGCCGAGTTGTTACATTACCGTTATGTCACCATAGCTAGTGGCCAACATCGCCTGTTTTCGACGCTGCATTTTTCGATATAGAGGCGATTTTATCCGTGATTTGGCGGACTTTCTGAATGTCGCCTCTTTTGAGATGAAGCTCCTTCACCAAATGCAGTTGGCGGACGAGTCGTGAATCCATTTCACCGTACTTAGATTCCAGAATTGATATAGAGGTCTCGTATTGTCGTATGGCTTCGAGATAGTCACATTTCCTGGTCTCAATCTCAGCCAATACTTCTCTTGCAGAAACAGTTTCGAGAGATTTTTTACCGTTATTTCTCTCCAATATTTTCAGCGCTTGCTGAATCGTCCTTTCAGCAAGATCGAAATTCTTCTGACACTGCAGTATTTTGGCAAGCTGAATCAAACAGTTGACCGTGTATGCACCGGGCGGAATATCCAGGCGACCATAAATCGACAAGGCTTGCCGAACATTGGTTTCGGCTAGGGCATACTTTCCGAGACGAATCTGGACCAGACTAAGAAGGTAGAGATCGCTACCTTTGATAACCTCTGAAGGACCGCTCAGACTCTTTGTCAATCGCACCAACCGTCTGGCGCTTATCTCGCACTCTCTGGGACGATTGTCTTTAAGCTTGAGTTTGACCAACCTTCTAAGTGTGGGAGCCAGGTACTTGTTGTCGTCACCGCTAACCAGATCGTGAATGTTTACGGCATGTTCCAGAGCTCTTGCCTCATAGTCTCCTCGTATACACTTAACGTATGATTCCGCCAGCTCCTCCAAAAAGACAAGGCACTCCTCACTGATGGTGCCCTCTCGTTTTTGTTTTGTAAGGTTCGTTATCAGCCGCTGATAGTAAGGTTCAGCCTCCAAATACTTTCCTTGAAGCACGACGATGTTTGCCATATGAAAGAGGCTTTCGATGCGTTCAGCCGATTCAGGCGGCAGATCGCGGGCACAGTCGAGCGCGTGCCGATAGTATCTCTGTGCCATCTGATAGGCACCGGAGAGTTCAAGGCGTTCACCTTCACGCTTGGCGTCATCCCATTTGTACTTATCGACTGACATTGCCGGAAGCCCCAGCATGCAAACGACAAAAGTCAAAAGCGCTATGGTGAATAACCTTGCCCTATGCCGCCGAGCGGCATGGCGCAACGGTCCATTAGAATTCAACATACTCAATTTTCTTTCGCGGAAATAGAACCCTAAGTTGCTTGACCTCAACTTCCTTAATCGGATCTGAAATATTGATAGTTTTGATGCTTGACTTTGCCAGGAGCTTGTTAACAGCCGGAAAGGTGAGTTTAGTTTTCTCTGCCGACAGAGATTCTAGTTTCTTGCACCTAATCAAGACTTCGACTACTTCATCGTTGATCCGGCCGTCACTGCTCAGACAAAGATCCTCAACCTTGGAATCTGCCAAAGCTTCTAAACCGGATATCGTCAGATTGGAACATCTCTTGATCGCCAGACTGCGGAGATTTCTGCATTGACGCAATAACTCGGCGAATTGCCGATCGTTAATGGAGCTGTCGTTAATTGAAAGAGTCTGCAAATGCTTCACTTTGTAGAGAAAGTCGTAGTTCTCTAACTTGAGAGCGTCCAGATTGAGGTTGGACAAGGCCGGGGCGGCGCACAGCTTAGGCAGGTAGCGGGGCTCAATTGGACAGCGCGCAAGGGACAGGAGCTGGAGTTCGGGAATTTTGGCGATATCACCCATGGCGGCACCTGTAACGGCGGTATCGTTGAGTACGAGCATATGTAGATGCTTCAGCTTGCATATGCCTTTTAATCCCGCGTCCGTTACACCGGTGCCTTGCAAATTTAGATACTGGAGACTGGGAAACTTCTGGGCACTGATAGTGGTGCCCCTAATCTTCTTGTCCTCAGGCACACCAAAGGATTGCAAAAGCGGTAATGGCGGTAAATACTCGAGCCCGCTGTCATCGAAAAGGCCCTTTTTGAGTTCAAGAGATTCCAGCGGCAAACCGGCAAGATGCCTGAGTCCCGGGCCACGAATGTTGTATGTACCTGCCACAAATAACTGTCGAATCTTACCGCGTAAGTTTCGAACAATCTTCAGGTCCTCATCGTTAAAGCATCTCAGATAGTAAACGCCCGGGTCAGGATTTTCCAGCAACGGTCTCAGACATTCATTTGCGATCGTCATGTCGTTCGGGTGCACGTCTAGTCCAAGACCACCGATCTTGGGTAATGCTTCGTCTGGTTCGTTGATACGGAATTCGTCAACATGAATGAAATCCGGTTGTCCACCGTTGCTCTGCAACACCAGTTTTCGTGCAGATAATCTGTCCCTCTGTGAACTATTGACGGTACTCCTTTGTCTGGCAACATCGCCCTCAAAAGGCGAATATAGCAAGTTACCATGTTCTAGTATACGTTCGAGATTGTAATCAGAATAACTGGACGCTGAAAGTCTGTTGTAGGCAATAGTCCCAAAGGTGACTGCCACCACACCAGTCAAAAGAAAAACCAAAAACCATGAGATTGTTTTAGTGCCCTTCACCGCATGTAGTGTCACACTCCTCGGATCCTCCGCGGAGTCTCCAGACTCACAATTGAAAGATTCCGCAATAGCCCTGAATTCAGTTAGTAGTTGTGATGTTGATTGATATCGCTCATTGGGATCCTGCTTGAGCGCTTTTGCCACGAGCTCTTCCAGTTGGCGAGGAAAGAGCAGGTCAGGTCTAACCTCGTTCAGACGCGGTGCCGGCAAATTGACATGCGCCATAATAGTATCGAGTACAGTATCGCCTGTATGTGGAGGTCGACCGGTCAAAGCTGCAAAGCAAACGCAACCGAACGAATAGATGTCGGCAGCGGCGGTCGCTGCTTGACCACGACATTGCTCCGGAGACATGTACTCCGGCGTACCGATACCAACTCCTTGTCTGGTCAATCGAAAATCCACATCTTTCAGACAGGCGATTCCGAAATCTACTATCTTTGCATGCGGTGAATCCTTGATACCGAAGTCGATCAGGATGTTGTTGGGATTCAGATCGCGATGAGTAACGCCATGTGCGTGTGCGTGCTCCAGTCCCTTCAGGATATCCTCACCCAAAGCCATCCACTCAGAGACGGGAATTACACCTCGATCTTCGATCATGGACGTCAAGCTTTGCCCTTCGATCAACTCGAAGACTATATACAACTTGTTTTGCTCATCGAGGTTGAAGTCGAGCACCCTGACAATATTCGGATGGTCAAGACGAGCAACTACACGAGCCTCATTTTGAAAACGAAGCACTCTCGATGCGTCCGCTCCGACTTCAAGTACCTTCAAAGCTACCGTCTTGTCGAGCATGGTATCCCCGGCGCGATACACCGTACCAGAATAACCACAACCGAGCATAGAAAATATCTGATAGCGGTCTCTTATCACTTGACGTGGATCGTCGATCAACGGGGTCAAAGCTCCGAATTAAGCCGAAGGACTGTTAATAATATTCCCCAGCCCGCTCTTGCCACGCCAACTGAAATAGCTTATTTTGTCTCTATCTAAAGTGGATCTTTACCATCTAGAAAGAACTTCCAATTACTATGGTTGCTGGCAATGTCGCCCCGAGGGTATCGGGTGCGTTAGGCAAATCCGTTTTTCGAAACGACAATCAACAGGTGGAGGAGCTCTTATCCCAACTGTCCTTTGCCTTCCCTTTGCGAAAGTATCAGACCGAAATCCTTGGTCTGGTCGACGAGAAGGTCGCCGCCGGTCAGAGGGAAGTTCATATAGTGGCGCCGCCCGGTGCCGGTAAGACTATTATCGGTCTTCAACTGGCGGCTAACTTCAAGAGACCAACCTTGATTCTCTGTCCTAACACCAC
>CAZISK010000355.1:0-7874 GCA_964541355.1 uncultured Candidatus Obscuribacterales bacterium | reverse complement strand
CTCGTCCAAGTGCTGGTCAATCTTCTGGGAAATGCAGTCAAGTTCTCTCCGCTCGGCGGCACGATCACAGTAAAGGTTGAGGATGTGGCAAATCAGACTGAAGTGAGAGTGATCGATCAAGGACCCGGAATATCACCTGATATGCGTGATTTTGTTTTTGAACGATTTGCCCAACTTAAGACCGAAAGGTCGAAAGACGGATCAGGTTTGGGATTGGCGATCTGTAAGACAATTGTCGAGGCGCATGGTGGCACAATTGGTGTCGACAGTGAGCCGGGCAAGGGAAGCTCTTTTTGGATTAGACTTCCGAACAATCCAGCAGTGTCGGGTTAACTTCCCGCGACGTGAATCTGGACTTGAAGCTGTCAGTCATCCGAAGTTGAGCGAGTCCCAGTAACTCCGCACTCGCTCTATGCAAAACTCGCTCAGTCGTTGAGGGAAAGAACCAGCTGCGGTGTCGCAATATGGTGGTCCTTCCTCATCGGCACGATTGCCGTACCAACTACGAAGAACTCGATGACGTTGGTGCTCCAGCCGTAACTGCCTTCGTGGATGTCGACGCCCACTATGCCTTCAGCTTGAAGGTGCTCAGCCTCTGCTTGCATCCGCTCCATGGCGAGTTCGCGAGCATCGTATAGGCCTTGCGTGAAGTTGACCATCTCCATATTCTGCCCGATGTTCTTAAACCACTGGCCAACAGTCTGGTGCGCAATATGATAAACACAGTTACCCATCACCATACCAACTGGGCGATAGCCGGACTGCAACAACGTCCAGAAGTCCTGACCAGAGAGATCGCTAGTAAAAGCCTTCCCATCCACCGTTCGAAACGACTTACGAAGTGACTCGTCCTTGTGCTGCACTGCCGTACCAATCGCCACGAATTCAACCAGATCAGACGCCCAGGACATGTGTTTCACCTTGAGCCGCACCCCAACGATCCCGTCGGAACGCAGCTCGTCAGCCTCTTCCTGCATTCGACTCATCGCGAGTTCTCTGGCATGATAGAGCGCCTGGGTCAGAACCGTCATCTCCTCATTCTTCGTCCAGCGCGCTTGCTGAAAGCCGATGTGATAAATCGAGCTTCCCACGACCAGGCCCACCGGTTCGAATCCGGCTTCTTTGATCAGGAGGAATTCGTTGACAGACAGGTCGCTTGTGAAAAGCTTCCGATGCCCGCCCTCTCCGCGCATCTCGCGAAGTCGCTGCTTGGCGTGTTCGGGAAGTTCAAATTCGTTGTCTGGCATTAGCCTCTCCTGTAGATTGCTCAGTGGTGAATCAGTTACTAGTCATCGAAATCGTCAGAGCTACTCAAGCTTGATGGACTGAAAGAATCAAACGAGCCCACGTCCATCCAGGTTCCACCCCGCAGAGACAGGCACAGCTTAGGCTTCTCCATAGGTCGCTTGGGCTCTTCGATTTTTTTTATCGAGGTGCCGGTAGCGATGAAATGCACGACCGGATCATGAAAGGTCTTGTTCAACTGCATGTATTCTACTGTTTGAACAGCATAGTCGACATCTACGCTAACGATACCGTCGGCTTTGACTGCCATCGCATCTGATGTCAACCGATCCATCGCCAGCGTGCGAGCTTCATAAAAGCCCTGACTGAATAAGATAATCTCCTGATTGTTTGCGCTCCGACCCTTCATAAAATCTATCAGGGTTGGATCGATAATTTGACGAGTCTCTGGATCGCATTTGATGTAATAGGAGCAAACTCCGAATGATAGTTCTCGCGGCATATAGCCGGCATTGTACAGTTGCCAGAATTCTTGACCGTTTAGATCGCTCGTAAAAACAGTACCGTCGGACTTGTAGCCCGGCACCCGAATCGCGGTACCAATGGCGGTGAACTCAGTCAAGCGAGTTGCCCAATTGAAGTGAGATGCATTGACCCGCACACCAATGACACCATGCGCGCCCAACTCCTTAGCTTCGAGCAGCATGCGATCCACCGCATTCCGCCTGGCCTTGAGCTGCGCAGCTGTGATATCAACCAGTTCGCTGCTTTCATTGACGATACTACCTATGGTGCTAATGAATTTATCATGATTGTATTCGCTTTGTGACAGACCCATAGTCCGCCCCATCAGGCCAAGCAGACTGATGCTGTAAAAGCAGCTGCCCATGACCTGCCCAATTGTTTCAAACTCACCCTCTCTGCACAACAAATACTCACGAACAGTCAAATCCGATGAAAAGAAATTTCTCCCCAGAGCTTTTTCCCTATCTATACGCTCTTTAGCTCGCGGGAAGATGGCACCGCTTTTAAGAGCAGCTATCGCCGCTTCTTGCTTCACAGCATTCTCAGCGTCTTTTCGGGACTGCTCTTTGTAGTTGTCGATGAATTTCTTGATAAAGTTCATTACAGTCCGGTTATAAACTTATCGAGTGCCGCGCGTGTTTGAGAGTTTTTCTCGGAGAGTTTTACAATCTCTTTGATTATCTCATCGATACACTGCTCAAGGCTTATCTCATTGGTCTTAAGCGCAACACCGCGTACCAACTTCTTAGAGCTCGCATTAACAGTCCCATGTTTTGCCCTGATAATTTGAAACTGCCATTCATCGAAGCGCACCGATAACTCTTCCACAGGGCGCTCTTTGGACATGAACCACCCGCCGCGTGTGACCTTGGTTCCGCCCGAATAGCTCGACTCCAGCATTCTTGCAAGCATCTCGAGTAAGTCGACGGACGCACCATGGTCTTCCTTCAGGCGCGCTGCGAGCACTTCAAACTGTATTGCTGGATTGAGTTCGTCAGACATCGGTTTTGGCGGCGCGTTTGATCCGGTCTTTCAGTTGTCAGCATTATCTAGACAACTCGTCGCACATTAGACCACAAATTTTTGTATGAAACCTTACCAAATGCACCGTAATGCCTGGGAACATTAACCTTAATGTTTAAACACAAGTCCTGCGCTCAAGCAAATTATAAGAGCATTCTGTTTTGACCCACATAGCTTAAATAGTAGATACAAATCCACCAGACCTGCCATCGCCATGCAATTCCGCACCAACTGGACCAATCAGTCGACTTTCACAATACTCTAAGCCCGGTTTGTGACCGAAACCGGACACGAAGTTCCGAGTCTCTTTTCAGACCTCAAATCTTATCTATACTCACAAGTCGCCACCATTATTGGTGGACGTGATCTCAGCCATACTGTTTAATCCATCACGGGTAGATTCTTAACGCGTTTTTCTGCCGCGGCACGCACAGCGAATTCTTCACTCCCGAAGTCATTCAAGATCTGTTTCACATGTTGCTTGAGAATCTCGGTTTCAACTCTTTCGAACGAACTCGGCGAAACTTTGTCGTTCCCAGACGCGGAGTCAGCTCGTCCAAACTCCGCCGCTTTGGGCCATCAGAACTATCGGATGGTTTGTTTGGTCTGGGTAATTTATCGGATGGCACGCTTTGACAGTCTACGGTTCCGGGCGCCGGCCAATTCGTCAAATTGGAACGTACTTGGCTGCAAAGGCACGACGATGCCGTCATGGGGTTGTTCTATCATGATTTTACCTCACCATACGCATTCCATTTGTGGATGTTCAATCATGCGGAAAGATTGTGAGCATGTCGTTAAGCAAAAAAGATTGGCATCAGGTATCCGCTCGCGCAGCAAGTTCGTCAAGCATTTGACCGAATCCATAGGTCGGAAGGTACCCGATCGCCTTCTGCGCATCGGAGTAACCTATTATTTTAGGCTTTACAGCTGGGTTTAAACCGTTCTGAACTGCCAGAGCATAGTTATCCTCGCCAAAGAAGGCTTTGAACGTACTTCCTGGACCGTGTTCGTCCCAGTGGTCGAGATCTTTTGTTTGAAACTCACAGGCACCATCGAGAGTGAGTACAACATGACCTCGCACCGTATTTGATACTAAGGCACTGATTGACTTTGTCACGGCTTGCGCGACATCATTGATGTGGACAGAGCCTTTCCAATACCAGCACGCCCATTCTCCAATTGTGTTGTAAGCCGATCGATTCCAGTGTGGAATGAAGGCGCGAGGTCGCAGCGAAATGATATCCATATTATGTCGAGCGGAATAAGTTCGCATCAGGTCTTCGCAGAGAATTTTGCTGTGTGCGTAGATGCCCGGCCAATCGTCAACGCTTGTGCTTGAAATAAAAACCAGCTTGGACTTAGAGTTCCGTGCCGCGTACTCCAACACATTCATCGTTCCAGTCACGTTCAAATCCCAAAAGTCAAACGCGTCTTTCTCTTTTCGGAACTCATGAATACCGTGCCAAGCTGCAATATGGACGATGTAATCGACGGCAGCAATTGTCTTTTCCAGGAGCGGCCTGTCGAGGATCGAACCTTGGACGAACTCTCCAACATCTATTCCAGATCGAACAACATCGAGCACCACAGGAGTTTGTCCAGACAAAACAAGCTCAGGACAGAGGACTCTCCCCAAGTCGCCCGCCCCGCCGGTCAATAAGATTTTCATGACGAAGAGTCCTCCCGTCTGTCATGCACATTCCAGGTAAGCCCCAACAAGAATGTCGAGAGCGCTCCGGCTGCGATTATCACGGTGAATCCCATGTTCCAACCGAATTCCTGAACCGTATATCCGATGCCGAGCTCCGCAGCCGTAGCACCAAGATAACCGAAGAGACCGGTTAGGCCTGCCGCGGTGCCGACGGCTTTTTTCGGAACCAGATCCAGCGCGGCAACACCAATGAGCATAACCGGACCGTAGATAAGAAATCCAATTGCAAACAGTGCAATGGAATCCACCATATAATTGCCTTTTGGATTAAACCAATAAACAAACACCGCCAGTGCCACCAGACTCATGGATATCACCATCACCGGTGACCGTCGTCCGTGAAACAGTCGGTCGCTTGCCCAGCCGGAGAAGAGCATTCCCGGTATCCCAGCCAGCTCATAGAGACTGGATTGCCACGCCGAATTTGTAATCGAGTAACCTTTTACCTCCGTCAGATAGGTCGGTGCCCAGTTAACCACACCATATCGGACGATATAAACCAGCACATTCGCGACGGCAAAAATCCAGAGGAATTTGTTGTTCAATACATACTTGAATAAAATTTCAGATCCTGACAGCTCCCGCTCCCTATCCTCCACCCCTGTCGATGGAAAGTCATCCTTGTATTCCTCGATGGGCGGCAAGCCGACGGACTGCGGCGTGTCACGCATGAACACTAATACGAAGACACCAATGACGATCGACAACAAAGCGGGCACGAAAAATGCACTTTTCCACGTTCCAAAATAGAGCAGCGAATAACTCGCTATAACAGGAGCGAGCATTCCCCCGACATTGTGAGCAAGGTTCCAGATCGCCATTTTGGTGCCGCGCTCTCTATCGGAAAACCAGTGCACCATCGTTCTTCCGCATGGTGGCCACCCCATGCCTTGAAACCATCCGTTCAGAGACCAAAAAACTACCATCAAAAAAAGACCAGGCAAAAAGCCGAAAATCAGGTTAACAAGCCCAGAGAGGATTAGACCGGTGGCAAGAAAATAGCGAGGATTGGAACGATCAGACACGTTGCCCATCAGGAACTTGCTCAAGCCGTAAGCAATCGTGAGCGCTGATGCAAGCAGCCCGACGTCACCTTTGGATAGACCCAGCTCCGTGATTAGATAGGGTTTCGCCACATTAATGTTTGCTCTAACCAGATAGTACCCGGCATACCCGATGAAAATGGTGCTGAGAATCTGCGCTCGATACCGCTTGTACTCGGGATCAAGTCGATCGGCAGGCAAACGATCGACATGAGGCGCAGGTCGGAAGAGCTGAGAGATGTAGGTTAATGGCATACGGATTGGTGATAACCAACGCTTGAATGACTATGTAATCTGCGAACTCGACAACCGCGGTTATGGTACCAGATACGGTTCCACAAATCTGGATTTTTGGGTGCCCGTAACGCTTTACAGTGACAGATACCCCTTTATGCGAGCAGGAGTTTGACTATGCTACTATCGGCCGCTCGGCGCTTGGAATCATAGCTGACAATTTTGCCGCACGTCTACTACTTGGGACTTGCATTGCGCTGAATCGCGTCCCAGTCCGTGCACAGAACTCCACAGTAGGAGCCATGGTGAGTCAAAGAAGAAAGCCCCTTGTCATCAATCGAAGATTTGGCTTCCTGATTTTTGGTTCAATTCTGTTAACCTCGGCGCAGATGGCTCAGGCCGCACACGAAAACAAAACAAAACAAAACAGGTTTTCATGAGTTCCGCGCACATCATGCCGGTATGGACCGGCACATGGCTCGAAGAATCGACGAGGATCAATTTCAAGACAGGCAACCGAGAGATAACAGGGCACCTGAAATACCTGGCACTGCCGGTAATGGCACAACGATTCAACAGAATGCTGTCAACTTTCGGTCTTCCACACCCCGGCAATTAAGATTAGAAGCTCACAATCAATCTCTTCAATTCAATAACACCGGACAATTGGTCAGTTTGGCGAGTGGAATCAATCTCGACCTCAACTCTCAAGATAAAAACGTACCCCTCGGTCAAAAGCTGTTCGAGAATGTCGGCTCAGTCGAAACTCAGGTCGGCGCAGGGAGCAAAACGCTATCCGCCGGCGATCACGTCACCGCAGCCTAATATGTTGCTGTAAAGCAGGTTCTGAACGGAGCCAGTCAAACGCTTTCGCTCAATGACAGCGGGCAGGCAATCAACGGCGAGGTCGATCTGTCGTCGTTGACGCAAAACAACGATGTTATGCGGGCAGACAACCTGTTTAATTATTCAATTTTTTCTGCCCAATCCTTCCTTCCGTTTTCCGTGTCCTCGCCCCAGGCGCTTCGACCATAGAGCGTTTTGCCGTCTTCGGATAGGTTATAGGTAGTCCACCAGCCGTTGGACCATCTAATCTTGATGATTTTTTCCGCAATAGGCTTCCAAGTGCCACTGGATTTATCGTGTTCTGTCAGCTGGCAGCGCCCGTTTGCATAAAATATGCAGTCGCCACTTATAGCTCCCATTTTCCATCTACCAATGACGCTCGCGTGCGTGTTAGCTTTTTTGGCGTCCGTCTCGTCCTCTTTGATTTTGAATGAATAATCATCTCTCAATGGATTTTTGATCGACAACATGGTTTGAGTTTTACTCAGTTCCGAAGTGTCCGCATTTCTGTCGATCTTCGGAGTTACGTCTCCTGAAAATTCCAAGAGGTAGGGCTTTCCTGCACCCAACGCGAACGGACCGAACTTTTGCTTATCACCTGTCGATGACTTCTTACTAAGGACATAGTACTTTCCGGGTTTTAACATCACAGGCTCCGATGTCTCCTCCGCAGCGACATCAACAACTATGCTGACGGGACCGGTCGGTTTAGTCGGAGCCGTAGCGGATTTCTTGTCGGTTGACTTAGTCGAGCCGGTCTCACTGGACTTTTTATCTCCACCCTTGGTGGCACTTGTTTCACTAGACTTCTTCGCTCCACCCTTGGTGGCACTTGTTTCACTAGATGTCTTCTCTCCGCCTTTGGTGGCACTTGTCTCACCAGACTTCTTGTCAGATGACTTACTAGACTTCTTTTCCCCACTCATTGCGGTTGTGTCGCTACTACCCTTTTCAGCGAACGCCATACCACCATTGAGTATGCCAATACAGGCACCAAGAGCTACGCAGAGCATTCCGACTCTCTGAATTCCGAGCGACACTACAACCCCACTCCTGCTGAATGCGCGCAAGTCAGCCTTATGAGTTTCATTCTGCATATTGATGATGAATACAGCTAATATTGCAACTACGGCCGCAAATTCGCATATCCAACATAAAATTTCCATGTTCTTCTCCTTACAAGGAAAAAACGAAAGTCGGGCACCAACATTCATGTTCCCAACTAACGCTGGTAGACGGTTTTC
>CAZISK010000354.1:0-7881 GCA_964541355.1 uncultured Candidatus Obscuribacterales bacterium | reverse complement strand
CTGCCGCCGCGTAGTATCCTCCTGACGCCGCCAGGGCGCCCATGGAGGTGATGATTTTGGGGTGACTGATGGACCGATCGATATCCGATTGGTGACAGCGCACTATGGAGACGGCAGTCTACATGAGATTCTTGCTAGTTTTGTCGAAGAGTTGCAAGAGCTCGTACCGGCTATCGCTCTCGAAGTCAAGCGGGGTGATAACGATGCTGTTGCCAAGTTGGCGCACCAACTCAAGGGGTTGGTTTCGGTGTTGTCCGCTCATGATTTGAGTGAAACCGCCCTTCGCTTAGAACTGGCTTGTCGCAACGGAAAAGCCGAAGAGATCCAGGTGCAAACCGAAAAATTGGTGAATTCCAAGGATGAGTTGATCATTTTTATAAACAATTTCTTGCTGAGTGAATAGCCTCTTTTAGGCGTCTATAATTGGGTCGATAACAGGCGTTCGCCGAGGTCCCCTGAGTGTTCAAAATAGTCTTGTCAATACTGGCTCTGACGCTGTTGAGCGTGCCGATCGGAGCGTGGTGGTTTGCTCAAGCCAGCTTGCCCAGAGTCGATGGTATTGCTGTTGTACATACGCTGCAGAAAGAGGCGGCGATTGTTTCGGACGATCTCGGAGTGCCTTTCATTACGGCATCGTCACAGGCTGACCTGTACCGGGCGCAGGGCTACTGGACAGGTTCGCAACGGCTGTTCCAGATGGATATGATGCGACGGATGGCACGAGGCGAGCTGTCCGAAGTGTTTGGCAAGGACTCCCTGTCTCAAGATGGACTGATGCGCCAGATTGGCTTTACCCGCGTGGCCAGAGAGGAGCTCAAGCTCCTTTCGGCGGATGCCAAAAAAGCGCTGGAGGCGTATTGCCAGGGCGTTAATGAAGCGATCGCGGATCTGGACGGACGCCGTCCGATTGAATTCTTGCTTTTAGGTTATTACGCCCGCAATTGGACTCCGGAAGACTCGCTGGTGGTGATGAAGTACCAGCAGTATATCCAGGAGGAGTCCTGGAGTCTCGACGACCTGAGGCAACGAGTGCTTGACAAGACTGGCGCGGACGTGGCGTCTCGACTGTTCGAAGAGAGCTTTCCCTCCCCTCCGGCTAAAACAGTCGGAATCAGCGGTCCCAATCTTGGTGCGCTTATCGACATGCCGGCTTTGCCGCCATTGGTGCGAAAGAATGTTCAAACCAAGCCGGGCTTTGGCAGTAACGGTTGGGTTGTCACCGGCGGTGGTACCGATACCGGTGGCAGTTTACTCGCCCTGGATCGCCACTCACAGCTAGTCGAACCGAATATCTGGTACGCATGCACCCTGTCTACAGCCGACTTCAAGGTGGCGGGCATCACTATGCCTGGAGTGCCGGGCATTATGTACGGACGCAACGCCAATATTGCCTGGGGTGCGACGGCATACAATGCCGATACCCAGGATCTCTTTATCGAGCAGTTTTCCCCGCAGTTTCCCAACAAATACAAAACGCCCGATGGTTGGGCCGCTGCTCGCGAAGTGATCGAAGAGATACCATGCAAAGCCACTTTCCAGACCAAGATGCTGCAGCACAAAGTGATGGTGACGAGGCATGGACCGGTACTGATCAACAGCGAAGGATCCACCAATGCCGTGGTGCTCGCCTGGAGCGGCAACGATATAGCCACCCCGCAGTTGGAGACGTTCTACCGGCTCAATCGAGTGGCCGACTGGCAGCAATTCCGCGATGTGCTCAAGGGTTACAAAGGCTCGCCCCAGACATTTCTCTTTGCCGACAAGAAAGGTACTGGCGGCTTGCAGTTGGCAGGCAATGTACCGGAGCGCAAAGAGTCAGAGCTTACGAAGAAGCTGAAAGCCAGCCTGCTTTTGCCTGGTTGGACCGGCAGCTACGATTGGACCGGTCGCATGGACTTCGCCAACATGCCGGTCAGCTTCAATCCCAAAGAGGGATTTGTAGTCGCTAACTATACCAATCTTCCCGGATACGAGACACCGGTGACACCATATCCGGTGCAACGTTTGAACTCTCTACTAACCTCGTACAAGCAATCCAACCGGCGGCCGGGTCTGCCGGATATGGCGGATCTTCAGGGCGATGAGTATGCTCCTCTGGCAGCGCTGGTGAAGGAGACATTGCAAAAGCACATCAATAAGCAGGAAGTCAACGATCAATATCAGTTGTCGGCGCTGCAGGTCTTGGATCAGTGGGATGGATTTTTGAGGAAACAGAGCGCATCTGCGGCGATATACGAATCGATGGTCCGGACCGTTGGTCGTCGCGTACTCATGGCGCGCATGGGTGTGCCTCTCACCAATGAGTATTTGAGACGCTGGCCGCGGTGGACTGTGCAAGTCGAACACTGCCTTTCGGGCAAGAGCAATGAATGGTTGCCTCCGGAAGAACGAAAATTCGATACCTTCGTCGTTACCTCCTTCGCCCAGGCTCTCAGAGACCTGCGCTTGAAGGATGCTGGTCAAGAGCCCGACATGTCGAAATTGTCTTGGGATAGTTTTCACAAAGTAACTTTCCGTCACATGCTGTTCGACGCCGCGCCCAATCTCGAGAATGCCCTGGCCCGCCTGGTCGAGGTCGGTCCTGAAGGTGTCGGCGGCGACCAGGACACGATCAACTCCCTGAATGTAGACAGCTCAGGCGCACCTGGTGAGTTCGAGTGCACGCTTGGTCCAACGGAGCGCCTCCTTATCGATATGTCCGACTCTGATAAGTTTTACGAAACGCAACCATTGGGACAATCCGGACATATGCTGTCACCCAATCGCTGCGATCAGTTAAAATTATGGCTGCAGGTGAAGCCATTGCCTGTACCGTTTTCGGATGAGCAATCCGACAGACAGCAACGCCATAAGATCATCTTGACCCCACAGGAATCTTCCTGATCTAGATCGTCTTGGGCTAGCTTCTACCAGCAAGCTCTGCATGAGCGCATCATAAGAGGGAAAGGCTATGGTCAAAGCAGATACACAAGCTACTAAGTCGGCCGACAACGAAGTCACGACGAAGCGAGTGCTGGTCGCGGACCAGATCAGCGACCGCGGTCTAGAGATTCTAGGCGAGCGCCTCGACGTTGTTTACGATCCGAAAATTACTGCCGAGAAGCTTTTGGAGACTATCGGTGAGTATGACGCCTTGCTGGTTCGCAGCCGCACCAACGTCACGAGCGATGTGATCAAGCTTGGCAGCAAGCTCAAAGTCATTGGTCGAGCCGGAGTCGGCGTAGACAACATAGACGTCAAATCAGCCACGGAGCAGGGAGTTCTCGTGGTCAACTCTCCTGAAGGCAACACAGCCAGTGCGGCCGAGCACACGCTGGCATTGATGTTTTCCCTGGCGCGCAATGTGCCGTCTGCGGACGCCTCAATGAAAAGCGGGCAGTGGGAGCGCAATCAATTCATGGGGGTCGAGCTGTTCAACAAGGTGCTCGGCGTAATAGGACTGGGTAAGATCGGCAGCCGGGTCGCGGCTGCGGCTCTGGCGCTGGGTATGAAAGTGCTGGTTTACGATCCCTTTATCAGCGAAGAGCGCGCCAAGCAGCTCAATCTGGTGTCGGTTCCGCTTGAAGAGATCTGGATGAGAGCCGACTTCATCACCATTCATACGCCGAAGAACGCCCAGACAACCAATTTGATAAGCGGCACGGTCCTATCGCGGATCAAGCCCGGCGTGCGAATAGTCAATGCCTCTCGCGGCGGTATCGTGGATGAGTCAGCGCTGGCTCGTGCGATCAAGGATGGTCGAGTGGCTGGAGCGGCGCTCGATGTGTTTGAAGATGAGCCGCCGAAAGACTCGGCTTTGCTCGAGCTCGGCAGCAAAGTCGTGCTCACCCCGCACCTGGGCGCATCTACTGTGGAGGCGCAGTTCAACGTCGCTATTGATCTGGCTGAGCAGATTCGCGACTACCTGACCGAAGGGATGGCGCGCAGTCCGGTCAATCTACCTTTCATGCGCCCTGAGATTTTGAAGAGCCTGGGCAAATATCTGGCGCTCGCTGAAGCGATGGGCGCCATTGCCGGTGAACTTGCCAAAGACAATGTCAGAGAGTTCGAGCTTATAGCCTACGGTGCTCTGGCGCACAAGGCGACTGAACCGCTGGTGGTGGCAGCTCTGACAGGGATGTTCATAGGCAAAATCGAAGGAGTCACCTTCGTCAATGCTCAAATTGTAGCGCGCAACCACGGTGTCCAGGTCAGAGAAAGCCGCCTTCCGGAATCCACCGAGTATCAAGAGGGTCTTTCGATCCTTGTCTCTACGGATAGTGGCACTACTTCAATATCTGGAACCATCCTCGCTCAGCACGACCCGATTATCACCAAAATCAATGAGCATCCAATCAATCTGACGCCTGCTAAATACATGTTGTTCACGATGCACAAGGACCAACCCGGCATGATCGCCAAGGTTGCCACCGTGCTTGGCGAGCAGGACATCAACATCAGCACGATGAGTGTAGGCAGAGTCGGAGTACGTCAGGATGCCGTAATGGTCTTGACCATGGACGAGCCGATTGGACCTGATGTGGTCAGAATTCTGACGGAGCAATCCGGCATTCATACAGCCCGGTTTGTATCGTTGGAATCCATGTCGATGACGCTGTCGTAATGAGTTCGCGCTCGTGGCTGTTAGCTGTGATCCTGGCGGGGAGCTGCCTTGCATCCTCCTCTCCAGTTGCGGCGCAATTGAGTCAATCGGAGCTTCTGCCTAGCTTGACGCCGTTCAAACTCAGGAACGCGGATGCCAACCGACCTCTTAAACCAAAGGAAAAACAGACGCTGGAGGACCTCTTCAGGCGCTCCGATCTGAGAGTCACGAATGGCCAGCCCATCGATCTCGGTATGGCGAAGATCCCCGGACTGCCGGACAAAGGGCTTTATCAGCTGGCGATGAATTACTTTGTCGTCGTCAGCGGAACGCCTTACAAAAAAATGTCTGAGGTCTACACCGAGAATCGCCTGGAGGGCAAGCCCAACTTCGTCACTGTAGACAGCGTTTTGCATCCGTATTTCGGCTTTACCAACGGCGTTCTTGCTGAAGCGATCGAGACCCGGTTGGCTCCCGATCTCAAAATCCTTCTAAAGGCGATGCTGGTGAGCTCAATTGCCGATTATCGGCGAACCGACGATGAAGAGATCAAAGACGATGTCCAGCGAAATCTGGCTTATCTGTGTGTCGCGCTAAGGCTTCTCGACCCTTCGGGCGCCCTTCCCGATATTGGCGGTGCATCAGATCTGGTGGCACAGGACTATGACCTGATCATTAAAGGAGAGAAGGGCAGATCCAAGATCTTCAGTCGAGAAGAGGATTTCTCCACGTTCAAGCCCTGGGGATGGATGGCGCAACGTGAGAGGACGAAGCGTTTTTACCGCGCGTATCAGTGGCTCTCCCGCATGCAGTTCGCACTCAGCAATACAGGCAGCAATACCCTGGAAGGTGGCGGCAACAGCTTCAGAAGGGCTGTGCTTCTCTATCGCAGCATGATACTGGCGAATACCGGTAAAGAGCCTCCATTGAATCGCTGGAATAGAATCGCTACAGTCGTGGCTTTGAGCGGATTCGACAGCAACGCCAAAAGAAAGACTATCTTACCGATTGAGCTCCAGTCAGTTCTAAAAACCTCTGAGAGCGATCTCGATCGGCTACTCAGCTCGCTCTCTCAGCCGTTCTTGCGGACAAAGCTGCTGCTCTCGGTGAGGAATCAGCGGCCGGTCGAGCTTAACGCCAAATCCGTATTCGAATTGGATTCAGTCGGCGGTACCGCCGGTGATGACGTCGTCTTTCGCATGTTCCCACTAGCTGATCCTCCGGAGCTGGTCTGGTTGCGAGAGGCGGCGCACAACTATAAGGAGCCGGGGGAAGGTCCGGTGCGAGTCCCTCTCGCTCTTTTGTCGCTCCATGCTCACGGTGCTCAGCAAGCTACCAACGTTTTGAGTGAGCAGCTCGAAACGCTGGATTCCGGTCTGGCTCAGACAGTACCAAGACTGGAGAGACTCGTGAAGGTCGTCTCTCCGCAAGATGCGCAAGCTGACAGACATTGGTCGATAGTATCAAGGCTTTACCGTCCGTATCCGGATTCGGTGCAGATTGGTCTGCGTTCTGAAATGTGGTTGATCAAAGAGTTGGAAACCGCAATAGCCGCCTGGATTGACAGTCGATCGGCTCTATCGATGATCCCGAAAGAAGCAACATCCTCTGCTCAATCGGCTGGCTCGCTTCAAAATGCCGTTCCGTCCAGAGCTGCAGCGAGCTCTGTCGGCGGGCAAGGTGACACGGTCAACGCCGCCTCTACGTTAGATCGCGGCGCCAGCACGGCGGGCGCCTCTGGTGGCGCAGCTGATACTGCTCGCGGTGCTAACTCTAGCGCTGCGGGTAATGCCACCAAAGCTGCTACCACGACACCAACCGCATCCAGAGTTCCACCTGTACGTCCGGCTCGATTCCATTATCTAGACCCGCGCATGGATGTCTATGTTCAGCTTCAAGAAGATTGCCAGAGTTTCGTCTATCAGATGGAGAAGCTTGGCTGTTTGCCGGAGCGATACAAAGTCAGGTCTCAAGATTTTCTGCGTCTCTTCAAGCGCCTGGAGACAATTTCGGAACTGGAAGTGAAGAATGAGCCGCTGTCTATGGCTGACTTCAGTCTCCTCGCCAATATAGATAAGGTTCTGGCTCCGGTTGACTGTCCGATGTCAGCATATATCTATTTGGATACTTCAATAAACGTACCATCACAATCTGCAGAAGAAGCAAGCAAGTCTCAAGAATGCTTCACGACTGGGTCTGCGGTAAAAGAAGGTGCGAGGGATATACACGTGCGCAAAGTTGAGCCGGTTGCTCTTCAATCGAAAACAGTATCCAACACGCAACGCCTATCAGCCACGAAGACCGGATTCCCGGAAACAGTCGCAGGTTCAGCTAAAGACGGCGTTCCCGCGACCCGGACGGGAGCCACTATGGGTATAGGAAGAGCCGGAAAGCTATACATCATATGTAGTACCAGTAAGGGTCCTATACTTACCAGGGGTGGTTGTTACTCATACTATGAAATCCAGGGTGGGCCCACCAAGGATGAGCACTGGGAGCGGAAATTGACATATGGATTGGTAGTACCACCGTACTGGACTAAGAAATTCAATATCGCCCAGCAAGATACAAACAGCAACAAGGTCAATATTATGGAAGACGAGTCACAGAGCGGATCTCCGAAGAAAAAACTTTGATATTGTACGACTTCGAACTTAATACCTTGTTATTTTGTTTTATTACGCTTGCATTGGATCCTGATAAACCATTGCTGGCTTGCTTCTTCTGTGTACGTGTGAATATTCCCACTTGCAGCATAACGTTGATGTAATACCATTTCATAGACTTTAGCAGCTGCCGAACCGTCCCCCTAACCCTGGGTCCGCTCTGTCTTAATGGTTTATTCACCGCCCAACAACGACCAAAAGTCACAAATTCCGCTTGCCGGTTCGGTGGCGCATTTGGTGACTAGTGATATTGACGCCGGCGCTACGCGGTTGCAGCCACCGAAGATCCGATCGGTGCATGGACGTCAGGCGTCATCTGAAAAGCGGCGCACAGTACCTGTTGCAAAGCCGCCTGGCCCGATCACGGTCTGGGAGACGCCTTACAATCGGCCGGCCTTCGACACACCGGAAAACATTCAATATACACGGCTGGCGCTCCAATACTTGCAGCAAGGCAGGATCGAAGACGCTGAGCGACTTTATAAACAAGCGCTCGTGGTGGCCGAGAGAACCTTCGCCGCGACGGATTCCGCAGTGTTCCGGGCCATCGAAGATCTGGCCGGATTCTACTTCGCGCATGAGCGCTACCAGCAAGCAGAAAAAGTAGCAGCCCGGCGAGCCAGCGCGTCGGCG
>CAZISK010000353.1:0-7886 GCA_964541355.1 uncultured Candidatus Obscuribacterales bacterium | reverse complement strand
ACAACATCTACGCGCAATTCCCGAAGTCTCGTTTGCTGCTTGGTTGTGGTGGTTCGGTGTTCCTGTATGACTATCAGGGATTTGGACGCAGCCAGGGTAGAGCCAGCATCCGGAATACTTGCGAGGATGCGCTGGCAGCGTACGATTATTTGACGAGCCATGAGAAGCGATCTGCGAAGGACATCATTGCCGTTGGGCAATCATGGGGTTCGGGCGTTACGGGTCACCTGGCGCAATCGCGCGATCTCGCTGGTGTAGTTTTGATCTCTGCCTTCTCTTCATTGCGTCAAGCAGGGAGAGAAAAGTTTTTCTGGCTGCGCTGTTATCCGGATTGGAGTTTTCCAGCGGCGGCGAATCTCGATAACGAGAGTGTTTTCAGCAAGCCGCATGCTCCGCTCCTCTTGATACATGGGAAGAATGATTCGGTGGTATCGTGCGCGGAGGCGGAGGAGTTGTACTCCGCGGCTATGGGGCGGAAGTCACTGCTATTACTTCCCGTTGGTCACAGTGGCGTCGGCGACGGAGTTGAATTTGCCGCCACGCTACGCAAGTTTCTCACCGAAAACCGGATCTGAGTCTGCGAGGAAGTCGGCAGCCGATCACTTCTCGGCGTCGGCATAGCCATGTAGGGCTGCCCAGGAAATCAGCTCTTCGCGAGTGCCGAGGTCCAGTTTGATTAGCAACCGTTCGCACTGCTTCTTGACGGTGGCTGGCGAAGTCTGACGCAACCTACCGATGTTCTCGTATTTGTAACCCTGAGCTAAGAGGCGCAGCAAGTCTTTTTCGGCCGAAGTCAGGGCAGCGTCCGAGCGCGAGAGTTCGTTGGAGACTACCGGGGTTTGTGAGCTCACAACCTTGCGCATGGCGTCGGCGATCACGGTCGGCGATTCGGACTTGAGCAAGTATCCGGAAATAGGCATCGCTAGCGCGGCATCGACAAATGCTCGTCTGTCTTCGCCGGTGAAAATCACAATGTGCTCGACGAAATCTTTGAACGATTCGATGAGAGGTTTCACGCCCTCGAAATCCGGTAGGTGCAGGTCGAGGAGCAGTACGGTCGGACGGGTTTTTCGACAAATTTCGATACCCGCTAACGCCTCGCCTGCGCTCCCGACAACCTTGATGTCCGGCTCCGCCGCCAGAGATGCTTCCAGTCCGGCTCTGGTTACTGTGTGATCTTCGACGATGACTACTTTTAGGCTGCCGCTGGGCATTTGCACATTCCTGGCTGACGCTGCGGCGTTCAGTGTAAACTATATTGCTGCCTCATCATCGCTGAATTTCTCACAGGAGCGGTCAGTGCCCATATTCCGCAAGTCCGGCATTTCTGCTGAGTCGCCCTGCGGTCCAGTCCTTGCGCAGATAATCAGTATTGTTCGCCAGTTTGCCGACCAATACAATCGTCAGATCGACGACCCGGCGTTGGCATTTACTATCGAAGAACACGAAGTTGCTGCAACCAAGCAGCGGCGAACACTTATATCGAACAACTACTTCATCCTCTCTTTTCGCGTTGAGCGTTCGTGGGTGAAGGCACACCTGTTTCGCACGCGTGATCTCCTCACTGCGCTGAAGCAAGAGACACCGCTCAACTTAAAAATGGCTCTTAATGTGGTGCAGCGAAAAGGGCAAACTGAGATTCGCCTCGATAATGCCACTGTTGTCGGTGACGAATTGCCGCTGATGGTTCTCTCCTTGTTCGAAGATCTGGTCAGGCGCAGTCAAAATGCGGCACAGCTCAATCAAGTTCCGACGCTGGCTCTCGACGGAAGGAGCATTGCGACAGCGGTTCGCAATCTCATTCATGAGCGCAACAATTTGCTCAACGAGTTGCTTAATCAGAACGAGCAGATACACAATAATATGGCGCGAGAGATTCACGATCAGGTGATCAGTGACTTGCTGCTGCTCAAACAATTCCTCACGGCGCGCCAGGCAGATGAACGCGAAACCGAACTTGTGGAAGATGCGGTGGCGGCGTTGCGTGACATTTGCTCGGGTCTCTCGACCCGAGATTTAAAGGACTGGGGCTTGATGCCTTGCCTGAAAGAACTGATTAAGAAGACTCGTCGCAAGACCGACATCGAAATCGTCTTCCAAGCCGAGGGAAAAATTCCGGACTTCCCTGTAGAGGTTGCAGTCCAGATTTTTCGAATCATCCAGGAAGCAATGAATAACTCGCTGAAGCATGCAGATCCCAAGCGAGTGGAGGTATCCTTGCAGCAGGAAGGCACTCGCTGCACCATCTCCATTGCTGATGACGGCAGAGGGCTCAGCGAGCGCCGCAAGACCGACGGCACAGGCATGCACATCATGAATGAGCGTGCCACCATGATCGCCACTACCATACCCTGCGAATTGACTATAACCGGAGCGTCGCCGATGGGCACTCAGGTGTGCCTGCAGATCAATACGGCCGATTTGCCATGAACCCTATTGTGCCGGGTTCGATTATCGACGGCAAGTACAAGATCATTGCCGAACTGTCAGCGGGCGGGTTCGGCACTCTATATCACGCGCATCAAACCAACCTCAATCGGCACGTTGCCGTCAAGATACTTCGTTCCGAATCTGCCGGCGGACTCTCGGCATCGGAGAGATTCAAGCGGGAGGCGCTGGCGCTAAGCCAGTTTCATCACGAAGGCATCGTGGTGTTCTATGGCTATGGACTGCTGGATGAAACATCAGCCTACATCGCCATGGAACTTGTCGACGGCGACAATCTGCATTCGCTAGTGGAAGCGAAACAGAGGCTTTCGTTCTCTGAAACGGCGACCGTTGCACTGGCTGTTGCCCGTGCCCTGTCCTATACGCATTCACACGGCGTGGTGCATCGTGATTTGAAGCCGGGCAACATTGTGCTGGGAGCGCCTTGTGCAGATGGTGCGCGTCCTGTGAAGGTGATCGATTTCGGACTGGCACGGTTTCTCTACAACGATCAAGAATGGCAGCAACTGACGGAAGCCGGGACCGCAATCGGTACTCTCAGATTTATGAGTCCAGAGCAGTGCCTTTCCGTTCCTGCCGATGAACGCAGCGATATTTACTCCTTCGGCTGCGTTCTGTATTACTGCTTGACCGGAGAGTGTCCCTTCAACGCCTCGCACTTCACTCTCATGATGCACCAGCATGTGCACGAAGCGGCTCCGCCTCTTTCGCAAACGTTGACCGGATCGGATGAATTGCAAAAGTGGCAATTGTTGATTGACAGGTGCATGGAGAAAAAGCCGGAAGACCGCTTTCAAACGATGCAGGAAGTGATAACCGAGTTGCAACAGCTGGGTGCGGATGTACCGACCAGTCGCAGTGATAGTGTGCCTCGGGCAAGGAAAACTACTCCCTCCAGGCCGGGTTCCTCGGCAGTGGGACGCAGGCTCGGACAGATTTCTCTGGCGGTGCTGGCTTTGATGATCGCCGGAGTGGGATTGTTCATCTTCAACAGACCGCAAACCGGAGACAAAGACCAGGCGCGAACTGCGCAGCAGGACCAGGTTGAAAATGGCGCTCGGCTCAACGATCGCATTGTCGGCAAAATGCAAAACAAGGAGTTCGATCGAGAGCTGTCACAGCTTCTGCAACAGTGGTCGGACATAGAATTGCAAAGACAAAACATCAATCCGGTCTATGTGAGGTTGAATGAGACGATTCCACAACTCGAAAGCCATGGCGTCGACGCTAGCGCGTTGTGGGTACGGCTGGCGAAGACCACGCTCTTAATGGGACGGGATGCTGAAACCGCAGCCGCAGCCGAACACTTTATGACACCAGATCCGGCGCCGGCGCTGCTGGCTGACATGTGTTCTTTCTTCGATATGGCTGATCGAGCGGGAACGCTTTCGCCCTCTTTGCGTACTTATAAGATGCAGCGATTGACGCCTCTAATGGATGCTTTGGATAAAGGAAAGACGCGAATCGAACCTGACACCGCGGTCCGGCTGAGAGCCAGCTATAGTCGCGATCTCGCTAGTCAAGGAAAGCTGAAGGAAGCGCGAGCGCAGGCGGAACGTGCACTTGCCGAACGCGCGCAGTTCAATTTGTACATGGACGCCGAGTATCCGCTAACGGTGGTTCAACTGGCTCAGTATCAAGAAGGAGTCGGTGACGGCGCTCAGGCGGAGCAAACTCTGCGTCAGACCATCGAATTCTGCCAGTCGCACAAGCCTGAGATCGGCTGCCGAGAAGTCTACGCCGCGCTCTGCGCCAACTATATAGAGCGAGGCAAGTTCACCGAGGCGCGGGCTCTGCTGCGCGACATCGATACCAATCACAGAGAGTTCTTTCGGCAGAACAAGTTTTTGCGCCAGTACCAGGACCAGGTGACCAGACATTTTGCCGGTCAGACCCGGCGAAATTAGGCGCTGGTGAGGGCTTCCCGCCACGTACCCTAATTAGAGAATAGCCATCGGGACTGGTCGAAAGTACTATCAGTCTCATCGAAGCCGACCGTCCCCAGCTCTCTGCCGGGGCTGTCGCATGCTTGCCCAAAAAGGAGAGTGAATCATGGCAGATAGAGCAATCGACATTCCTAACGAGACCCTTGAAAAAGGATCAGAAACCCTGACGAATAACAACGGGCTAGGCAATCTCAGCCTCGGTGACATGCAGAATCTCAACTCCTCGGCTAGATCAGTCTCCAACGCGGGAGACGTGATGGCACAGTTTCCAGACGCCGAGACATTGCTTGGGGACATGGACAGCCCGAAAGGCAACTCCAATGCCGACACCAAAACGACGAACAGCCTGAATCAATAAATCAATAACCCTTACTACCTGGAGAATCGCCATGGACAACGTTAATGAAATGGACAATCCGAATGAAACCGGCGTTGCTTTCTTTCGCGAAAACAACAGCCTCGGTAATTCATCGCTCAATGACGTGCGATCGCTGAACCAATCACCGATGCAAAACAACACAGCGATGGACAACTTCCCCGACGCCGGCAGCCTGCTTGGCGACCAACAAAAAGACCAGCAAGCAGAGGACTCAGAGGAAACCGACGAACGGGAACCGGACGCCAACGATGAAAAGGTCATCGAGAATGGATTGAGTGACCCGGAGGAAGAAGAGGTATCTACCGAAAAACCTCGGGCGGGTGGACAATGAGTATAAACGAGACGGCGATGACCTACCGTTCGCTGCTGCCCGAGGAGCATTTGATGCCGAGTCACAAACGCACAGTTCGCCGCAGCGATATAGTCGTCGTCAGGGAAGACGGAAGCTCGTGCATCCAGCCAGGAGCGATTATCGATCAGCGTTTCAAGATCATCCGAGAACTCGGTTGTGGCGGCATGGGAACCGTTTACCTGGCCAACCATCTGCAAATGAACAAAGAGGTGGCGCTGAAAGTGATGCACGCTAAATTTGTCGACGATCCCGGTCTGGCTTCGCGGTTCCAGCGGGAAGCCCGTGCACTGGCGGCGGTATCACACCCGAACATCGTCAATATCAGCTCTTTCGGCATGATAGACGACTTGCCTTATATGGTAATGGAGTTTGTCCGTGGAGGCAGTCTTGCCGATCTACTTGTGACGAAACGGAGATTTGCAGTTTCGGAGGCCCTGCCGGTGTTCAGGCAGATCTGTGCTGGTGTGACCGCGCTGCATGCCGCAGGTATTCTGCATCGCGACCTCAAGCCCGACAACGTCATGCTGATTCCAGGTCCAAATGAATGGCAAGCAAAATTAGTAGACTTTGGATTGGCGCAGATTTGTCAGGACGGCAAGGAAATACAACGACTGACTGCCACTGGACAGGTCGTTGGCGATCCTCGCTACATGAGCCCCGAACAGTGCCGCGGTCAACAACTCGATCAGCGCAGCGACGTTTATTCGATGGGCTGCTTGATGTATGAAACTCTGACAGGCTCTCCACCATTTGTGTCGGGCAACGCCATGTTGACCATGTTCAAGCGACTTAACGAGCCTGTGCCACCATTTCCACCCGGACTGGATATTCCGTCCTGCTACGAAGAAATCGTTATGGACGCGATGGCACTGGACAGAGACCAGAGATTCTGGAGCATCGCCGAACTCAGCCGTCAACTGGAAGATGCAGCCGCAGGCAAATATCAGCGAATGCCTCGCCGTCGCAGAACGAGACTGTTCAAGAATACTTTGATGTTGAGCGCCATCTCCGTCCTGCTGTTGTTGGTGGCAGTTTGTGCAACGATATTCTTCGGGTCTCCGGGTGCTCCTCCCGCGAATCACCGTCAGCCGATGATGCTGCCGGAGCAAGACCTGACACAAGATGATCCGGCATTGGATCACTTCATGCAGGAGCACGCTCCGTTTAAGTCGACAGAGACCGTATCTGAGTTTGATCGACTTGCCCACATGAGTGATGAGGAAATTCTCGAGGAAGAAACTGGCGATAAGTTCTGGATAGACAATATTCGCGACGCAAAAGAATCGCTCGAGCGTGGTGATATAGATCGCGTCATATCAGGTCTTTCAGTGGTCAGCAGTGACACAGCGGTTCCCGAGTACGTTCGCCGCGGCGCTCTGCAGTCGCTCGTATATGCATACACGGCCAAATCGGAATATGAGCTGGCGCGTGAAGCTTGCGTGCAGTCGAGTGAAGCGTCCGAACCCGGGCGGGACCACTGCGACCTGGCAATGTGTGAGCTGCGTCTGAACAATCTGCAACAGGCGAGTAGTGCCATTGACGCTGCCGAAAAGTCCGGTAACGTTCATCCCAATCAGATCCTGTTCTTGAGATGTCTGGTGCTCGCCAAGCAGGGAAATACGAGCGAAGCTGCGCAACTCATGCAGAAAGGTCGAAAAGAATTCCTTATCGAGACTTTTGGGAAGCCACAATTTGGCCGCTCGTTTCTGTCGTGGTATGGGCGCGCGGAAGCGATGGAACTGGTCTCGTCGTTGTGCGCCAGACAGAACGATTTCGAAAGTGCAGAAATGCTTATTGCGGCCGCGCGGCGAGATAGGGGAGTGCATTCGAGGAACCAGGTTTTAAGCGATATTGGATTGCCGCTCGATCAACATGCCCGATATGTTTTGTCCATCGAGAGGAACAGGGCGGCAGGCGATGCAAGGGCGGAGAAGAAGGCGATCGAGAATTTGTACACAGCATTGGCTGCGCATCCGCACCGCGATTATGCGACAGTTTCCTTACTTGAGTTCCAAGAAATGGACGCACGGTATGATGCTCTCTGCAGGAAACTGGGCGTGCCTGCGACAGATGATTCCGGTGAGTCCAAGCTGAAGCAGCTGATCAAGAAGAATAAGTTAGGCGAGACCAGTTACTGCCTGATCTACTAGCTGCTTCCGCGACTACAGCGAACTTCGCTATAATTGGATGCCACGCTGTAAGAGGACTAAGCCATGAATGCCAGGACCCAAACCGTGCTTTTGACTATCGCCGCGACATTTGCAGCGACCGCCGCGGTCAATTCTGTTTTCTGGATTCCGAAAGGCGAGGCGGAACCGGCAAGCAAAACGACAGCAACGGCACAATGCCTGCGTTGCAAGGGACCCATGGAGGCGGGACTGCTTTTGGATTATCAAAAGAACAGTGCAACCCAACCTCTATGGGCAACGCGACTGCCAATTGAAATGGCGCCTTCGCAAAACGAGGGGATTGTGTATCGGAAGGTAGTCAGCTTGCGTTGCACCAAGTGCGGGAAGCTGGAATTGTATGCGCGCTGAGCGTCACGAGATCTCTATCAGTCTTCCGCAAAGACAGAGGCTAGCCTGCCGAGTTCTTCATTGTCTAAGTAATTCGGTGTACCAGCGAAAATTCCGGTGACGTTGCGGAACGGTTTGCCGATATGCATGCCGGTGTTATCAATCGTGAGATCGCGAATTTCCTTGTCGTGTGAGGAACCGCGCATCTTCAACACAGTCAATCCCCGCCGCATCTCCCCGAACAG
>CAZISK010000352.1:0-7889 GCA_964541355.1 uncultured Candidatus Obscuribacterales bacterium | reverse complement strand
GCATTGGCAAGGAGACAGGATTTTTCGTTGCCGGCAATAGAAAACCGAGGGCGAGTATAAGTCGGTCGGGTATAAATCAACTAATCGGGATCCAGAGATTAATTCTGACACGAGCGGGCCCAGATGGAAGTCGAACACAGTGACGGTGAGCGTAGAGAGCTGACATGCCCGCGCTGTAAAAAGCCTACCGGCTCTGGACGGCACGGTACGATCACGCAGTGGATCTCAGCCTGTGACTGTGAGCTACAAGCAAGTGGCGAATTAGACGCGGCGCCGGAGGTCGATCTTTGCATAATCTGCGGCAAGCGTCGAAACGTAGGGCGGGCCGGATCGCTGACACAATGGATTTTTCGAGCCGACTGTTGTGATTGCGCGGCTCCGAATTTTATCTCACCAAGCGGAGAGCGTTTTTCGTTGCCTCCACTGTCAAATCGGGACCTTCCGACTCAAAAGTTGCTCCCGCTAACAGGTATCGGATTTATCTCCTCCCAGCGTTACATTCCTTTGAAAGTGCTTGGTACAGGTGCATCAGGCAAGGTTTTTCTTGCCAGTGATCTTTTTCTCGATCGACTGGTGGCGGTCAAGAAACTCAATTGGACGTCGTCCGGCAATGTCATTGACTTTCAACACGAAGCCCAGACTACGTGTAAACTGAACCATCCGAATATCGTGAGTGTTCTCGATCTTTCCATAGATGATAATGGTGTTCCCTTCATGGTAATGGAGTTCGTTGATGGCATCAGCCTTGATAATGCACTACGCGAGCGTAAGGGTCCGATGGCAGTGTCACAAGCTGTCGATCTGCTTATCGAAATCTGCCAGGCTCTGTCCTACGCGCACCGTGTCGGCGTTCTGCATCGCGATGTAAAAAGCTCGAACATACTGCTTACCATAGACCATGCATATCTTATCGATTTTGGGGTGGCTAAGTTCAAAGAGAAGTTTCAAAAGAGTCAGGGCACCATGAGCGATACTATTGCAGGAAGTCCCGGCTATATGTCTCCAGACACTTCGATTGGAGAATGCTTCGATGAGCGAAGCGAAGTGTATTCGCTTGGATGTGTCTTATTCGAGTCCCTGACCGGAAGGCTTCCCTTCGTTGCGGACACTCCTCTGGAACTTTTGGCGATGCACGTCAATATGCGCCCTCCGGCGCTTGCGGATGTCTGTGACGGTATATTTCCGGATGTCCTTGAAGGCGTGGTGGCAAGGTGTCTTGCGAAAAGCAAGAAGGATAGATATCAATCGGTCGAGGAACTCGAGGCTGCTCTAAAGGACGTAAACATTGTTGGCGTTTCCCACGACAGCGCTGGGGAACGGACACCTTCAGGTCGAGCTGAGAAGCGCCCCCTAAGAAGAGCCGTCTCGTTAAAGCTATTCGGCATGATTCTTGCATTCGGTATTGCCGGTAGTGTTATTTCCTGGCGCCTGCTGCATGATGAAAAATACGTCGCGGTTCGGGCTGCTAACAGTCATTCGTTCAAGAAGGCGCACGAGTTCAACGGTGCCGATCGGAGGGAAGTGATAGCGAACCTTGTCAAATCCGATCAAACTGATGTTACCCTTGCCAGCGGATTCCTTCAAGACCAAGATCTAATAGCCCTTTCCGGTTATGACAAAATCACTTCATTGAATTTGAAGGGCAATCCAGTAACGGAAAATGGTATGAAACATGTCAATGCGCCATATCTTCGAACTCTAAAGCTGGCGAACACTGATGTCAAATCGCTCGAGTTTCTCAAACGATTTCCCAGACTTGAAAGTCTTCATGTGGGGTTTACTGAGATATCGGATGATAGTTTGCGCTTCCTTCGCGACCTTCCAATGCTTAGTCAGTTGAGACTAAGCGACAACAAGGGAATCACCGATCAAAGCGTTGATACGCTAAGCAAGCTTTACACGCTTACTGCCCTGGATGTTCGCAACACATCTCTATCCAAAGAGTCGCTGGACCGTCTTGCGGAGCGGATGCCGATGACCTCCATCATGCCCAATCATGATTCCAAAGCTTTGTTCATCGTGCGGAAGATGAACGAGCAATACGGGCTGGAGCATTACAGTGTCGCTGACAAGTTAGCCCAGGATTTGATTGGGAAGATTGAGGCTGCGCAAGGGACGGAGTCTCCGCGTTTGATCGAATTTCTTCTGGTTCGGGCAGATTGTGCAAATGTTGACGGAGATTCCAACCAGGCAGTCCGTTTAGTGCACAGGGCGGTCGCAATCGCGCGAAAGTCTCGCCATGACAATTTGCTGATTCGTGCTCTGGGGCAGCGCCGACAGCTTGAATCCGAAAGGAATGAGTTCGACAAGGCTGTCATTTCACAGGATGAGATATGCGCTGCGATCATAAGAGCTGATGGACCGGTTTCGCAGAGACTGGATGATGAGCTTTTCTTTGAAGGAGAGTTGTTGGTCGGGGCTCATAAGTCTAAGGAAGCCGTTGAAGTACTGACTAAATTCCTTGAAAGACGCGAAGGCGAGAAGAAGGATCTTCGCACTGTCTGGGCTCTTTCAGGGCTCGGTCGAGCTCATATGGAAATGCATGAGTACGAAAAGGCGAGAATGATTTATCAACAGGCGATCAGTCTGGTCAAACAATTCCCCCTGACCAACAAAAAGCAAATGGCCAAGTACTGCGACTTGCTCTGTTGCATGGGAGTCAATTATCAGGGCGAAGGGAATCTCCAGATGGCGGAACAGTGTTATCGGCGCAGTTTGACGATTGCAACGCGGTGTGTGCTACATGGAAGGATTTATGTTTGTAAGCAACGCATTGCAGCGCTCAAAGACCATCAACGACAACCCTGACCTGCTGAGCTTGAACCAGCAGTCTACTTGTTCCGAGCTGATTGCAGTGATAAAATCTGTCGGTCTCAGGAGCGAGCAAAATGACGGGCGACAATTTGCATCCATCTGTACAACAATGTCTCGAACGCTGCGGCATAGAGTATAAGGTTTTTCAATGCGATCCGGAGTTGGCTGATACCGCTGTCTTTTGCGATCATTATGGCTTTTCTCTGGAGTCTACCGCCAACACCATTATCGCTGCTGCCAAAACTGAGCCGGTCAAGTATGCCTGTTCCGTAGTGCTTGCCACCACGAAATTGGACGTCAATAAAAAGATCTGCAGCCTTCTTGGGGTCAAGCGAACTTCGTTCGCCTCTCAGGAGCAAACGCTCCAACTTACCGGAATGCAAATTGGCGGCGTTACGCCTTTCGGATTGCCTGATATTCCAATTTATCTGGATGCGAAGCTTATGGAGTGCGAAGAGCTTGTTCTTGGCGGCGGCAATCGCTCAACCAAGGTTCTCCTCGCGCCAACTGAGTTGACGAAGCTTCCAGGAGCTCAGGTCGTAGAGGGTCTGGCCCTTCAACGTTAACGCGCCTGGCCTATCTGGTCAGAATTTAGCCAGTTTGTCGCCAGGCTGTGGTCAGTTGTGCAACTTATATTGATTATGATTCCGTTCACCGTATGAAGACGCTGTAAACACCGGCAGCACAACCGCGGTGCAAGGGGACGAAACCACCACGTCTGCTGAGCCAGAGGTAGTTACTATGAGTATCGAGTCTAATAATGCATTTCGACGTGCCGATGAGCCGGCCATCGAGCCGACCAACTTTGTACAGCCGATCCATTCAATCGTTTCGACCGAAGATAACCGAACTTTTTTCGAGGCAACTCGTGGGACGACCCAGTCGTCTGACGATGATGACGATGGTATCGAAAGTAGTGGCAGAGCAGACGATGACGATGACGTGCTGGATGCGGGCGATGGCTATTCCTTCGTTCACACTGTACGTCCGGAGCCGTGGGACAGCAACAACCCTGGACGTCTCCATTCATCCGGTCATGATTTTGAAATGTCCGGAAACGATCAGTCTGCTCAGCGTTGTTATGAAGCGCTGGTGCGTTTGTATGAATCGGGAGTAAGAGACGGTCAACCTCAACATCTTCAACTGGCTTCCGCCCTCGATGATCTAGCACGCGTGCAACTGCGGAGCGGCAATCGGGATGGAGCCGAGCGATCGTTATTGCGTTCATTGGAGTTGAATCGTACGCACCGAGAGGCGAACGATCCCCAGCGTGCATTCAGTCATGAGCGCCTCGGCGATTTCTATCAATCCACGGGTCGGGCCCCACTGGCTACGGAACATTACCGGGCTAGCGTTGCAATAATGGAGCGCAACGGTAGTCCTAACAATTTGCGTGAGGCGCGTATGCGTTTGGCGAATAACCAACAGACCACAAATAACCATGGTGAAGCGATTCGAACTCTCCGGCAAGTAATCGAAGCGCCTGGGGCTAATCCCGCTCAGCAGGCCGAGGCCCATGCCCTCATGTCATATAGTCTGGCTCGAACCGGCGATCAAAGAGCGTCTACTGCGAGCCTGGACCAGGCGCTCGAGTATCGCAGAACGAATGGACCGAATCCTGAAGTTGATCGAGCCATCATCAGAACTCTTAACGGTCTTGCCGACATGGACATGCCGGAGAAAGGCACTGGCGATATGGAAGCTGTCCTTCGGCGGCTGGAGCAGGCTGACAATATCGCTCGCGAGACATTTGGCGACAACTCTCCAGAGTTTGCACGCGCTCGAGCGCGGCTTGGTATGGCAAGAACAAGCAATGGCGACCATAACGTTGGCGAACTACTCTTGAGGCAATCGCTGGCAATTCAGGAGAGAGGGCTTGGAGACTCTCATGCCGACACGATGTATACAAGACAAGCGCTGATTCTAAACTTGATGAACAATAACAACGGTGCCGCTGCGCTAGAGCTCGCCACCAGACATGTAGATATTGCTGCTCGCGCAAGAGGCGCTAACCATCCCGATGTTGCGGCTGCGGCAGAGCTGGGTATTCACGCTGCGCAGTCAGCCAATGAACCTCTTATTGCGATGGCAATGGCACAACGCGTTGCCAATGTTCTTCGCGAGCACCGCGTGCAAAGGCCTGGCGATTATATGCACGCCCTCGGGCACCTTGCTACATTGCAGCAAGATGCTGGAATGGATCCAAACGCGCTTGCCACCACTACTATGATGGTGGACTTCGCTCGAGAGGCTTTTCGAAATGACCCGGCAACGCTAGGTCGAGCACTACGTCAACACTCCGCAGTCTTAGAGGCGAACGGTTTTGAAGACGACGCTAATCAAGTCGCTCAAGAGGCTCAACGCATTGATCCAAATCGCAATATTCAGCGTGGTGAGCGAGTCATTCAGAGACCTTAGTCCTTATCACCTCTGGTAGAACCTTGTTCGCTGTCGGCGAATAATTGCGACGTCAGCGGTTGGAAACCATCGCGTCAATTTCATCGACTCCCACGCAGTGAGCGTGCTGGTTCGGACGCTGATTAAAATTCGCAGCGCCCGGCTGCAGTTACTGACTGATAGATCTAACAGACCGCAACATCCCCTGTCTTAGTTGCTATCTCTATAGCCATTGGATCTATAATGTCGGGTTAATTGATAGCAATCAGTCGATCGGTGTATTGGCATGGTGTCACAAACAAATTTTGTGAAAACAGTCTTGTCTACTGCGTTTGCGATAGTATTTACCGTTCAGCTGGCGGCATTTGCTGAACCTGTTCGACAAGATTACGCAAGCATAGGGAAAGATTTGAACGTTCCGATTTATTTTTGGAACGATGAGAATGTCCCAACGAAAAAAGGTGTCATTTTAGCTATTCATGGTGTGACTTTGTACGCCAAGCGGTTTGATGCACTGGCCAAGCGGATGGCCGAGCAGGGCTATCTCGTCTATGCCTTTGATTTGCGCGGATTTGGCAGCTGGCGCACCGATTCAGATAAGTTCGGCGGTGACTCGAAAATTCACTACACCCAGAGCAAAAGCGATGTTCTTGAAGTTCTGAAGGCGCTCAGAGCGACCTATCCGAGCCTTCCCGTCTATGCGCTTGGTGAAAGTCTGGGCGCCAATCTGGCTGTGTGGGTTGCTTCGACAGAACCACATTTGGTCGATGGTGTTATTCTCGCCAGTCCATGCGTGAAGCGGCTGGTTCGGTACAACGGCGCTGTATTCAAAACACTGGCGAAAGGTGTCTTTCATCCATATCGAGAACTGTCGTTAGAGCCGCATATAAAGCCATTTCTTTCGGACGATAAGCGTGTCACGGACGACTATATGAATGATCCAAACATCTATCGCGATCTCAGTCCGGCCGATCTGATCAAGAGCGTGAAGACCAACACACTTGCCATTCAGCATTCCAACAAGATCCCAGTGTCCATGCCGATTTTGATCATCGCTGGCAAGAATGATCAGATTTACAAGGCTAGGGCGATTAAGACGTTTGTCAAAAAGATTCCAGCACAAGACAAGTCAGTGTTTATTCTCGAGGATAAAGGTCACTTGCTTCTCGAGCATGCCTTCCTTGATCCTAAAGTTCTAGAACCGATAGACAACTGGTTTAAGAAGCGAGAAGAGCGATTTCTCACTTCGTCGGACCGCAAGTTGTAACAGCTGAAATCAAGAGCGCTCGAAGATTGGATTTTACTGCGATTTGCTGTAACCCAGCTGTTTTAAAGTCTGCCGATCTTTTGCGGCCAAGGCTTTCTTATTGAGCTTGTCGTAGACCTTTGCGCGTTCTGAAAAAGCATCGGAAAATTGTGGATACTTGGCAATTGCTTCATTTAGCTTGTCGAGTGCTTTTTGTTGTTGCCCTAACGCGCTGTAGGACTCACCGATCATAATCAGGGTTTGCGGAATTTGGGTCGCTTTTTCGCAGTTGGCGATTGCCTGCTGATACTGTTTTTGCTTCAATTTGACTTTCGCTTTGCCGAAATGAGGCAATGCAAGTATCATGGGATCAGCCTTGACCTTTGTCAGCACTGCAATTGCTTTGTCGTATTCTGCACAAGCCTTTTGATTATTCCCTTGCTCCGAGAGGATATCCCCAGCTTGCGTATGCGACGAGCCGGCGGCTAGAGACTGGCTTTTGTCTTGTGCCTCGAGCATAGCGATTGCCTTGTAGCAATCGAGCAAGGCCTGGTCATATTTTTTCCGTGCTGTGAAAATTGCCGCCCGTTCACCATAGGCTCCGACCCCAGGTTGCAGTTCGATTGATTTGTTGATGTCGTTCAGCGCTTTCTCTAACTGGCCAAGTTCCTTGTAACACTGACTTCGCTGGAAGTGTGCAACGGAGTCACCAGGTGCCAGTTGAATAGCTTTAGTCAGATCGGCAATCGCCTTTTCGCACATCTTTTGTTTTGTGGATCCGCCATTCATCATTGCAATTACGAATTGTGCGAAACCACGTTTTTGGTATAAAACGGCGTCACTGGGATTGGCCTTGATGGCTGCGTCAAGGAATCCAATGGATTCTTTGAATTGACACGACTCAACCAATTTGCAACCACGTTCTTTGTCAGTGGTGGCAGATTCGGTGGCTGTCGCTGGGGATAGTAACACCGTCGAGCAAATCGAGGATGCAGTCGCCAAACACACGCAAAATCCAATTAGCGTCGGTTTTATTGTCATGGTCTTCTCCATCAGGCGGTTCGCGGTGGCATTGTGCCAGAAAATAGCTGCAGAAAAGTTGAGATGAATATTTCAAAAAGCAAAAAACGAAGGCTGCTTGCCCTCGTACTTTACTGTTTTATTTATAGGGTTTCGAACCCTGATAACTGAATAGCAATCAAGACTAATCTTCTGTCGCCTCTAACTACCTGGTATTGAGTAGATTCATTTATATGACCAGTTGGTAGTTATCTTTGGCACCGACCTGTGAGAACTGGATGATATTAGCGTCTTACGACTCTCATCTCATTTTTCTGTCGGAGGTCGACTCGTACACAGTAGAGTCTTTTCCGATGTTCTCCCTAGAAAGGAGGTGATCCAGCCGCACCTTCCGGTACGGCTACCTTGTTAC
>CAZISK010000351.1:0-7913 GCA_964541355.1 uncultured Candidatus Obscuribacterales bacterium | reverse complement strand
GCACAGAGTTCCATCCCAACCAGCCACCAGAATTGTATTTCTCAGTTTCGCGACTGGCGTCTTGTTTGATCGTGCGCTGGTCCAGGTATTGAAAACGACTATCCACCAACCAGGTTCGAATATCTTTTTCATTGACATCGACGAAATCGACAGAGCGCAACTCGCTGACATAGGTGCTGGCTTCGACCTGTGTGCGAAAATCTGCCGGATCTCTGTAAGATAGTGACTCCTGAGCTATCTCGAGCAAGGTTGCCTTGGCAAGTGGATCGGTCTCGGTCCGAAGCAGATGCTCGACATTTAGATTCGGTAAACCATCCTTTTGGAGCTGCTCAGGGGTTCTGCGGAAAATCGACTTGTCCGTCATGGAGTTCAAAGCTTGAATCGCACGAGCACGCACGTGGTCATCCTCTTTTTCCTCAGGGTCTAATCGGTTGGCGATTGCTCGAAGGTTGGTATCACGCACCCCTGCACCGAACGTCTCCAAGGCACCAATGGCAGACACTCGCATAGCAGCCTCACTGCCCCAACCGTGCTTGCCTATCAGCATCTCCCGCAAAATTTGCTCAGCCACCTGTTTCTGCTCTTGATACTGCCAGTGGTGTTCGGTCGTTTCTTTATAGTTGAAACCTGAGTAGAGTTTGCCAAGTTTATCAATTACCGACAGCTTCGCCTGATGTGCATCAGTGTTTCCCTTGCGGGCGATATCACTTTCGAGGAAGCGATCATCGAAGTCGATATCCAAAATAGCATTGGAAGAGGAACGGAGCGCAGCTCTCTGATCTTCGCTAAGAGCAGTTCTGCGGTCGACAAGCATCGTGACCGCATCTGTTGTCAGCTTAATATCAGGCTTTTCACTATGTTGGCGTGACGAAGACGTCCATTCCTGATCGGGTATCTCAATCGTCGATACCAGACCTGCATTAATCGCTTGCGTGTGGTCGCCTTCACCCACAGCACCTTCGAGATACGAGAGTGCTCTGGCTGCACGAATCTTCTCTTGACGCCGGGCATCGAACTGCTTCAGAGCTTCCTTATCTGAATAGTCGTAATCCGGCATTGGAAGTTCGAGAGTCTTCTTCAGATCGGCGACTAAGCCATCGTGAAACTCACCTGACTGCGCTGCAGCATCGTAATTATTGAGAGGAGAGGGACGATCGGTTTGGGAACCACCTAAGACAAGTAACTCATGCTCATACAACACTGCCACTGCGAGTGCTCGCCTATCAGCGTCATCATGGTGCTTAGCAATGTCCGCGATTTGCTGTTTTAGTTGCTCTTCAGACAGCCCATCGCTACCGGCTGATCTCTGTCCGTTTCCCTCGCCTCCTGAACTCTGATCCGTCTCTTCGACGTGCTTGCGAATTAGCGCTTCAGACAGCTGTCTCATCGCTTTTTCACGAATAGTTTGATCAGCGCTTTTGCTGATGAGATCTATCAGTTTCAGGGCATAGGTCCCAGTCGACACGGCGCCGAATTGGTAGAGAGCATCATTAGCTGCTATTTGGTGCGCAGCATCAGACCAATCAGGCGATCCAACCAGCCCGCTAGAACTATCGTCAGGCTTTGCCTCCGGTTGATCACTGGCGATCCCGGGAATGTCGATAAAAACTGATGGCAGACCGCCGACCGCTCCACGAGCGCCTTTCGCTCCAGCAAGTTGCTGAAGCGTAAGATCATCCAGATCGTTGGACAGAAGCTCATCAGATCTGTCTTCGAAAGTGCCTTCGTCTGAATCCAAACGATCGTTCACGTTTTCGTCGAGCAGCATCTCCACCTTGGGTTCGGGCGGCGTCGGCTTAGCATCCGGATCGGATGTTGGACCTTGATTTTTGCTCTTGTCGCCCACCATAGTATTGCTACTCTCTTCCAAGGACTGTACGCCGATCTCCTTCCGCCTTATCCTCCTGGTCTCAAACGCTCATACTCGAGCGGTTCTGACTCCATCTCCGGAGCGAACGCGTTGAACAGCAAAAGCACGCCTGTGATCATGCCGCCCTTGCCCATTATCTCCTTGAAGGCGCTGCGCGGTCCGGCTTTCATAGCGTGAAGCTTGCCTTCGCAGAAGCGTACGCCGGCTTCCTTCATCGCAACTCTATCGCCAGTGCCGACCTCTCCAACCTTTGCATCATACTCAGCTTTCAGTTTCGCGAGCTCTTGCATCCCCTTGAGCCGCTCCGACTCTCTCCTGACTAGAGCTTTATCGTTGGCAGCCTCAGCGGTTTTAATCTTGTCTTTTGCCAACTCAATCTTTTTATTCAGTTCGTTGGCATTCAATCGCTCTAGTTTACCATCGAGTATTTCAGAGGTTATATCTACCAAACGCATCGGCTTGGCTGTGACAACGCCGTCTGGTGCGACGAAGCGAACGGTAACGCAAATATCGCCAAGATTGCGGCTGCGAACTTGAAGTCCTTCGATCTGACTGTGTCTTTCGCTGGTCGCGAAATCAGCGGCGGTGCGAGTATGGCGCTCGAGAGATGTCCCAGCATCCTCGCCGGCAATCGGCAGCTTCAATTGCTCCATCATGATTTCCAGATCGCTGTTTGCTGCAGTAACTCTGCTTTCGAGACTGTTCGGCTTATTGAGGTAGACTCCAAACTCTCTGACGGATTCATTGTGCTCGAGCAGCGTCAGTATGTTCTGAGCAAAACTCCTCACCTTCGGATTTTCGCTCCTACTCCAGGTTTCAAGAGCTGTTTTGTGTTTTTTGTCAGCAATCCTTTCGAGGCGCTCTGGAGTGATCTCTTTAGACTCGCCGTGAGCAAGGGTTGGTTGAAGGGTAATTTCGTGGAGGTCCTTATCTACTGCAAGACCGAACACAACCTCGGCAAAGTCGGCGCTAGAGTATACGAGTTTCGAATCGGTCACCATACCGTGAAGCATCGTTTCGGCTGTGGGGCGGCGATCGGCCAACTCGTCGAACAACATCAATTCAACAGTCTCCGCCTTCAAAATGCCCCGGCGGAATCCTTCGATATAATCTGCTTGAACGGCTTTATCTAAACTGACGACTTTGTCGAGCGTTTCGGCCTTCAATCTTTTGAGCTGTGCCAAACCCTCATCGCCAATCCCTGACTGTCGGCACTGCTCGAGAAAACCCTCATGAATCGCCGCTCTTGCCGCAGCAGCTTCGGGTGCTGCACCAGGCGATGCAGTTCTTGCAACGGAAGCTTCCGGTCTTCCACCTACCATTCCAGTACGTTCACCAAGCGCTCCAGGGCTGACAACAGCTCCTTCAGGTCTGGGACCAGGTGTTTCAGAACTTGCACCTGCCTCAGGTCTGGCACCAGATCCTTCAGATCTTTCACCAGGCGTTTCAGGTCTTGCACCTGCTCTTTCACCAGGCGAGACGACTGGAGCCTCCGGTGTCACGACAGGCCCATAGCTCGTTTTCTTACCAACATCAATAGTTGTACTTTGCGTAGTCGCTTGAATCCTTCTCCCGTCGCGAGCCATGCCCGTGCCCATCTGACGATCGAGGCCTTGAAGATAGTCGATCGCAAGCGCTACTTTGTCCAGTGCGGCAGGGCTTGCTGCGCGGTCTTTCGCCACAGCCGCAGCATCTTTTGTGAAGTCACCGAACCAGTGGTGCTCAATAGGATCAAGTTGAGGGGTATTACTGCGATCCAACGAATACACCGACAGACTTCCGTCCTTGTCGACTTGAATGGCTCTCACTGTCAGCGCAGTCGGACCATCTCCTAGGAGGATGGGCTCTCTCAGAAGGTATTCAGTACGTCCGCCCGGTATCGTGTAGGTATCCTTAACAGCATCTGCCAACCAGAACTCTCCAAGCCGTACCTTACTCATCGCCATCGCGCGAGCTCTGCCACCGTGCCTGTCGAAACTCTCCAAAGATGCCGGTAGCTCGCTCGGTTGAACCAGTCCACTCTCCAAAAGAAAGTCGATATGCTCGGCATATGCAGTCACGTCATGAGTCATCATGCCAACCAATTCTCGCGCCAATCTTCTGGACTCGCTAATGTCGTCGCGAAGCATGGCCTGGTGCAGCTGCTGCTGGCGCGTAGTCAGCATAAGGAAATCGGTCAGCTCGGTGAATGACTGCTCCAAATTAGTTCTTCTTCCCTCTGCCAAAGATGGTTCTCGGAGTTCTCGAGCAACTCCCCTGGCGCGCTCAGCCACTTCCCACTTACTAGCCGCGATCTCGTCCGACGAGAATGCGTATTCGGAAGAGCCGCTGCCTCTCGCCACAGCATCAATTGAGGACGTAATTAGAATCTTTTGTAAATATGGATTGTCCTTCAGACTTCTCTGGCTCGCCTCGAACTGCCCCCTGGCTACTGCATTGTTAGCAAAAACTGCCGCATACTCCCTGGCAATCCGAGCCTCCGCCGCAGGATCAGACGGCGCTGATGCAGCGGTTTCAGCCACTGTGTCGATAAATCTATCAGATACACTAATGCCTGTAGCCGCGTTGCCGGATTCCGTTGCGGTTAATAGCGCAACGCGCTTTCGCACGGATTCCCGCAATTCTGTCTTAGATAGAGTTCCTTCAGCGCTCTCGCGCTGCACGTCTCTGATAGCATACCTGACGACTGCCTCACCCCGTGTCCCCTCTATCCACGCCTTATACTCAGCCGCCTTCCGCTTAACATAGTCTTCAGACGCACCACCGCCGATTTTTTCGGAAGAATCCGCGATGATAGCAACCATAAAGCCAAAGTTTCTGCTTTCATCGATAATCGCCCCAGCAATAGCCATCTCCGAGAATGCAAACTCTTTGAGCAAGGCAGGAGAATACGGCTTTTCAGCCGGCACTTCAACATCGCTAATCGGCGGACCATTGCGCAAACGCACCCGGATATGGCGATCCACGTGTTCGCGGAACTCACGGGCTGCTTCAGGGTCTTTGAACATATGCCTATCGACGTTTTGGGAATCAACGTTAATCCGTCTGGTTTTTCCGATTGAATCCAGGCAATTGTCGAGTAGCGCTAATCTAACTCCGTCCGGGTCAGCCTTAAAGGCGGCGAGTAGATCGAGCCACCGCATTTTGTGCACTAACTCATGCATGGCGGTGCTGACTGGGTTCAGCGAGAAAGGATTCAGCGTAATTCGATCTGAATTAAACGTATATACTCCCATTCCCTCGACAAGGTCAATGCGTACTGAGTCGCTTGTCACCATATCTGGAGACATCCCCAAAGTCTGAGCATACTGCTTCATTGTCGGTAAGATCTTGTCCACCGCATCGCGAAATACACGCTCTCGCTCAGCCGGCGTCATTTTCGCAACTTCTTCCCGCGAACCGACCGTCAACAATGTGTTCAGTTCCTGATTGAGGGTCGCCATTTCCGGACTGGTCGGCAGGCTGTCGTATCCTAACAGGTCGCCGACAAGCGGTCCTTCACCTGGCTGGACAGGTTTGGTATCGCGACCGGTATCGGCTGCGGTATTGCGGGCCGATTGTCGTGTGGTATCGGGTTTGCCTCTTTCGGCAGTACCAACTTCGGATTGTCCGCTCGAAGATTTCGAGTGCACCGACTGTTCCCCAGGTGCAACCAGCCCCAGGTATGCTCGCAGCATCTTCATGTGCTCAATGCCTTTAGAGCCTGGCTGAAGATCAGCCACCGATTCTCTGATCATTCTCAAAGCATGAGATTCGCGTTTTGACAGATTTCCCGCGTCAAGGACCCGGTCCATTGCCGCAACTACAGAGCTATCAGAAACAGTGCCGGCTGATAGACCGAGCTGCTCGGCCATCAGACGAAGCGGCTTGGCATAAGTGTCCACACTGAGCTTGTTGGACTGAGCACTTCCCAGACTCTTTGCGAACTGAACATACCCTCTGGCACAGTTGTTCGGGACACCGTAGAATGTCACCACCAATGGTGTCATCTTCGAAGCATACCATTGCGATTCACCTATTGCCGCAAGCAGCTCCGGCACCGGACCGGATTCTCTGGCGGTCAATCGCGTTCTGATGTTGGTCTCCATGCTGGCAAGATCACGCGCCGCAATGTGCTTGGCGCCGTTGAGTGCATCGACCTCCCCTTCGAACCGGCCCAGCATCGCCGCTATAATTTCAGGTCGTTGGCCTTTAGAGAGATCAGTGACGGAGACCAATTCGTTGACCCGCTTCATACTGTCGGGACCGCTGTCAAGGCAATCGTCCAGATATATCAGCGCACTTACACCCCCATCGTTCAGTCGTCCAGCAGCGGCCAGCTTCTGAACGGTTTTCAACGTAACGAACTGATGGTCCTTGAACTCGGGATTGGCCTCACGAAACATCGTGGTTATCAAATGCGAGCTGCCTTCCTTGTCGAGATCGACTACAAAGAGCGCTTTCTTGCAATCGATTTCTGAAGCAAGTTTTTCCTTGAGCCGGACACTCAGGCGCATGATATCTTCCGGCGAGACGAAGTCCGTTGCTTTTGCAAACGCTTGAGCTTGTCTGACCGCCATTTCCTGATTTCGCATGTTGTGGAGATTCAACAGTCCGCGGAACTCCATGAGACGCTGATGGTTACCAGAGGATTGCTCGATCGCTGCCATGACGTGATCGACCTGCCCTTCAAGTTGAGCGGCGGTATCATGCGTTCCCGGGGCGGACTTGCGAACCGCCATCTCGGCTCTGATTTCCTGCTCCACGGCACGCATATGATCTTCACCCAAAGGAGCCTTCGCCAGATCGAAGAAATTAACTCCCTGATCGAAGTTGAGCACTTCCTGCGGTACCACGATTCGGCCATCAGTCGGCGCAACCTGCTGCCTTCTTGCAATTGCTTCGCTGAGCGGTCCTTCAGCCATCGGGTCGAACAAAACAGCCGGACCCGTCGGCAAATCCGCCGAAGACTTCACAATTTTGATGTCGACTGACATACCGGTTTCATTGCGATACATGACGGCAAGTGCGTGTCCGGGGGATGACTCGGAAGAGACAAGGACGGTCAGACGCTCGGCGTTTTGAAATCCGGTTCGAATGTTGTTGTGTGCCTGGACAACCCCGAAATTCTCATGTGATCTGAGCTGCTCGGCGAGCTGCCTCAACTGCCTGTCAGTGCCACGGGGCGTAAGGAATTTAGACCTGTCGGCTAAGATCTCGGCAGCCTGCTTTCTCTCGGCAGGGTCGGTAAATCGCTGCAAAACCTTTTCGACAGAAGCTTTCGTCTCCTTCGTGCCGGCCATTTTTTCGGCGTACTCTCTAACATGTGGCTCAAGCGGGGCTTCAACCGCATTTGTTTTTCCGGCACTCTCCGCCTCTTCCAGAAGCTGTCGACGTAAGCAACCGGCCAGGTAATGAACATCTCCTGGATTCATTTTTTCTAGCGCATTGAACGGTGCCTTATCGATGAGCTTAATGACAAGGTCAACGCCGAGCATGTTAACATCCCCTGGACGCAAGGCTCCTAAGAGCCGCTCACACTGCTCTGATCGCAAGGCGGGGTTGTCGGCCAAGCCAAGCTCCATCGCCCGTGCCCAGGAACGGAAAAAGCGAACACGATCGAGGTCGGGCATCTCCGCGAGCTGGCTGGTCCTTTCACCAGCTTGTGCAAGCAGCAACTGCTGAATCTTGATGCCCTCGGCTGTTGGCAGCTCCCCTAACCAATCGGCGTTTGCCGATCCCATAAGGGCAGCCAAGCTGTTGTTCGAAGCAGTGCGCAAATACTGCTCGAAGGTAAGGTCACCACGGGTAGTGTCGGCTTTGACGAGAGGCTCGACAACACCCCAGACGGCACCACTGATAGTCGCCCTTTCAATCGGCGTAGCTCTCTTGTTCTTCTCGAGCATCGGCTCGAGACAATTGGAAATGACGGCCGCTCGCTCTCGGTGGTCGAGCAGCATCAAATGATCTTCCGAAACTCGTTGCAACAGTTGACCGTACCTCTCCGGTGTCAGCTCCATCAGCTGTTCCGGCGATAACATTGTTAGAGACTGCGCCTCGGCTG
>CAZISK010000350.1:0-7935 GCA_964541355.1 uncultured Candidatus Obscuribacterales bacterium | reverse complement strand
CCATGGCAGGCACGGCATCAAGCAAAATTCGGTACTCACTGTCAGCAAACAGCTGCTCTTCGCCAGAACTTGCAGTCAGGAGCCGGGACAGGATTCCGGCAAGCTTTCTTAGAGTCTCGATCTTGAAGGTTTCGACCGGTTCCTTCTGCTTGCGGAAAAACTCAAGTACATATGACGGCGAGTTGGCGGGCTGATTTATCGGCAAGAGTACGGACGACTCAACCTGACAACTTTTCATCACCTTCCATCTTGGCAAGTCGGATCGATCGCGCAAAGAAGAGACGGCGATCACCTGCCCGTTTTGCAGCGCCTCACCGGGCAGGCTTTTTAAAGTGTCATAACGGGCAGCCAGGCTGGCTTCTCTAAGCGCCGACGCCTCGTCTTTTCCGAAGCACGCTCCCGGAAGACACTTGAGCGGTGGGCTTTCCGTCGGCTGGTAGATCCAGATCTGTCCGAAGTCGGCGAATAGAAAGGTTCCTATCAGATCAAGCCATCGAGACAGTACGTCCCCGCGCTTTTCCGTATGAGCAGCATTTGAGAGAATTTCTTCAATCAATGACAGCTCAAGAGTCAAGCGATCGTACGCGATCTCAAGATTCTTGATATCAGGCACCATAGGATTCCCCGCTTCACATACTCGATGATAAATCATGGCACGGACCGGCTGGTCTTTTCTTAAGAATCGGCCCTATCTCAGGAAATAGATGACAGATAGACTGGCTGCCATGAAACACCCGAAAGAGCTTTACTTCCTGCTGATAGGCACCATTCTCGTGCGCCTGCCGTGGATGTTCATGGTTCCCATGCACGAAGCTCCGGATGAAAACACACATGTGTACATTGTTACTTATCTTGCAGATAAACTGTGCCTGCCTACGCGTGAAGATCTTCTTTCCGGCGGGCAGCTGTCGGTATACGCGCCCTTGCCCCCATTCGGATACATCCCTCATATACTCAGCTTCTGGACGCTGCAGTCAATCTTAGATCCTTCCATGGCACCCAGAATGGGAAGCCTTGTTCTGGCACCTGTAACGACCTATTGTGCCTGGTGGTTAGGCCGTGAGCTCTTCCCGGATTCTCGACTGTGCGCGCTGGCAGTGCCTCTGCTGGTGGTTTTTCATCCGCAACTCGTGCTGGTGCATTGTTACACCAACAATGACGTCACATCATCGGCACTTTCGGCTCTTCTGTTGTGCCTGGCAACAGTATTGATCAAAAGCGGTCTCAACCTCAGGCTCTCCATCCTGATAGGCGCATTGTGCGGCTGGTTGGCACTTACAAAATACTCCGGTTACGCAGTACTACCGGCGGTGGCGACTGCTTTTCTGTCAGCCTGGTTTATTCACAAAAATTCGATCAAGCAGTTGGTCTCATGTACTATGACCGCGCTCTGCCTGGCGGCGGCGATCGCGATACCCTGGTTCTGGCGCAACTATCAAATGTATGACGGAGATGCCACAGGCACTACAGCAATGAGAACGCGCTGGGCTGCTTTGTACGACAAACCGCTCGCCTACTTCGTCAGCCCCTTGAAGATTGCATTCGATCACCGCTGGTGGCGAATGATGTTTTTCAGCTACTGGGGAATGTTCGGCTACATGACGCGCCCCCTGCCAAAGCCCTTGTACTGGACATATCTCGGCTTTCTGATTGCAGCTGGTCTGGGCGGGATAAAAGCGCTCAGCAGATTTAACCACACAAAGTTCGCCCTTTTGAAAGATCACTTCTGCGATCGAAAGAGCCTGACCATTCACGCAATCTGGCTGACCCAGGCAGTCTGCCTTCTAACCAATCTCAGTCTGATGATCTGGGCATCTACCGGCAACGTCGGGGGGCCCCAGGGGCGTTATCTCTTCACCTCGGAGATTCCCTTCCTGGCTGTCATGGTGCTTGGCTTGTCCAAACTCGGTCCAACCTGGAGCCCCAGACTGATCAAGGCGCTATTACTTTTCAACCTGCTAGTGTATATCTGGTCTTTCGCCATGCTTTATCCCGTGTACGGATTCCGATGGAAAATTGGTTGAGAACGAAACTAATTGAAGAGTTATTCTTACTCTTTGTGGGAACAATTATCTGGCAATATTGAACTTGGGAGTATGCGATGTCCTGGCAAGACGACTTGAAGAAAATCGAGCAAGTATTTCATCAGAAGCTCAGAACTGACGCCACCTTCGAATGGTTGTATACGAAAGCTATCGAAGACGCGGGCAATTCCGAAAATTCCTGTGAAGAAATTATCGACGGCATGATCGCGCTGGGAAAACATGTCGCTCTTCATGCCCAATATCCGATTGCACTGAAGCTCTTTGAAAAAACGCTCGAGCTCACGGAAAGGCGGCTCGGCATCGAAAGCCTGTATGGGGGAAAACTGTGCGAAAGCATGTCCCACAGCTTGATGATGCAGGGTCGATACAATGAAGCACTCTCGACAATGGAGCGCTGGGTATCGGCAACAGAAGGCAAGATCGACAAGACCTTACCAGTTTATCGCGAGATCTTGACTCACTATAGCGAAGTTCTATATAGAGCCGGAAAAAATGATCAGGCCCTGCAATTGACGAAACAACTCATGAGCGCAACGCCGCCGGAGAAAGACCCGCTCGGCAAGGTGCTTCTGGAGAATCTCTCTCGATACGAAAAGCCGTATCAAACCTCTTTCGATCCGTCAGACAACGCACAGCTTCTGCGCGAAGAGATGTTGCACGGCAGTCCGGCCTCGCTCGAATCGCTCAGACAGGCAGTGCTCGAAGTGGTGGTAAAACAAGCGCTTGCCGGAGCACCATGGAGAGAGCTCTGCAAAGGTCCGATGGAAATCAATGGAATTACCGAGAGCGAGATTGAAGCTGAAGTAGTTCGGAGAAGGGCAATGGCCCAGAGCTAGCATCATTTTGATATTGCCATAATACATCGTGGAAAAACTGAACTCGATGTCGATATAGTTACACGCGCATTCTTAAACGAGGCACGGGATCCAGACACTTGTGCCAGAGCCGGAGCGCCTCAATAGGATCGATCATAAGATCTCTACCGCCAGGTGAGCTATCCTTCATCGTATTTTTCCCACTTATAGCAGGCGGATCCGCTGGGGATTACATACAATGAGAAGACCCAATTTCATTTCAGGTCCGTGATATTTATGAAAGCACAAACTTTGAGAGGAGCCCAGTTTTTGGCGGTCGGACTGACTGTCGGCGTCGCACTCACATTTGTGGTCATGCACTCCGCCCACCGAACGCAGAAAACACCAACTTCTTCGGCTCAAATTGCGCAACACCGCGCTACTGAAGCGAATAAGCTGATCGCTGCAAAAACACAATCGCCGCCCCCAGGCGCAGCCTCTGCGCAAGAGAGCAAACCTGCAACTCAAGAGCAACAAGCCGGGCCCGCACCAGCGAGATGGCTGACTCCGGCTGATGTCCTGGCAGAACAACAGGCTCTTCAAAGAGCATCAAATGCGACACCATCATCCGGTCCACCTCCTCAACCGCAGTACCAGTCAAGTAATACTACTTACTATGTTTACAGCACGTCTCCTCAAGGCGTCCCTCTAATGCCGAGCCAGCAGGAGCTCACAACTACGGTGAGCGGTTATGAAATTCCGGTGGGCAGCGGACCTAAGGCGGTGGACTACCCGCTGACTGAACCAGGTCCCTGGACAATGGGCGGCAATGGATTATTGCAAAATCCATGTGTCGATCCGCCGTCCACTCGTGGACGCGCGTACACTTACGCACCTCGGTGACGACATAGTCCTAACACCGGCGGAAGTGTCATCAGGAACGAGACAACATCGCTATTCGCAAGGGCGGAGTCAACGATTTCCGTTACGCTCGTACCATTTTTCGCTCTACCGCTGGACAGCGTAATAGCAGCCGGGCGGCGCCGACAGCTGTTTTAATGGCGTTCTGCTCGCCTGCGACGAAGGACTCTTTCGATGTCACTTTTTCGCTCGCGGTGCGGTTGGCAACGACACCACATACAGTGCCGGCTCTCAGTCCCATTGCAGCACACATCGTGAATAGTGTCGCGGCTTCCATCTCGAAGTTCAATACGTTGATCTGTTGCCATTCTTTCAGGCTTCCTCGCAAATGCGCAGGAACGTGTCCGGTGAAGGAATCATAACGCTCCTGCCCCTGATAAAATGTATCGGTGGAGGCAGTGATGCCGACGTGATAGCGAGCACCCAGGGTGGTGGCAGACTCGACAAGCGAATTGGTGACGGTGAGATCCGAGACCGCCGGATACTCGATTGGCGCGAAGCTGCGACTGGCTCCGTCCAGGCGCACAGCCGCATTGGTGATAATGACGTCGGTCACATCAATAAACTCCTGAATCGCTCCCGTGCTTCCGACCCGTATGAATGTGTTGACACCAAGCTGGGCAAGCTCTTCGACGCAAACCGATAGAGACGGGCCGCCACATCCAGTCGAGGTGACAAGTACGCGCTCTCCCTCAATCGATCCGAGGTACGAGCAAAACTCTCTCTGATGCGCCACCCCGGCCGATTGATCTAGATGCTGTGCGATTAGCGGAACGCGAAAGGGATCGCCCGGCAGCAGTGCGATTTTGGCTCCAGCTATGATGTCTGTATTCAGATTTAGGTGGTGTGCAGTTTTCATTCCATTTTCAAGCAAGCATCGGGGTTGTATTTTGGTTTTACTTTCTCGACCACCATGCCGAAGTGCACCAATTTCTCCTTGGAGTCGGTGTCGTGCCAGCGATCGAGGAACTCTCGTACAGGTATGAAAGTGTAGTTGCCCAAGGTCGAAGGATCCATAAAATAAAAATTGTTTTCGTCGTGACCGATGGCAACGACGTAGTGGCCGTCATCCCAGTCGTTTACATAATCTACTTTCCGTTCCGGCCAGGCTTGTATCAAACAGATCACAGGTTTTCCCTGATCGATAAGCTTCTTCAATTCCTCGGTCGTCATATCGGTGAAGACCTGGACAGCAAATCCTTTCTTTTTCGCGACTCTGATAATCTCTTGATACGCAGTGCCATGCTGCGGACCGGACTTCAGCTCCTTCGCCAGCGCATCTTCACGATGCTCGTCGCCGAAATACGCCAACACCGACTGCAATGCTGCCACGCCGCAGGTATAATCGGTCGCCTGGCGCGACATCGGCAGCCTGATCAGGTTGTTCGGCAGCTTCACTGATGCGTTTGGTATCGCACTCGTTTGATCTGTTGGCTGTCCAGCTATCGGGCTTCCGGCAGCCTCAGCGGGAGGCGCGAGATCAATCAGCGTAAGCAAACCTCCAAACACGAGTACAGGAAAAGCAATTCGCCATATCGACATACCTCACCTCTTCTTTGCGGGAGCGGAAAGCATTCTCCCGAAGGAGGTAATATTAGCATCTCATCGGTTTCAATCGGACCATTCCTCTGACTGAAATTCCTGAACTGCGCTATAGTGCAAGGCTAGACCATCGTGCCATGCCCACCGCAACTTGTTCGAGATCACAGCTCTGCGCTGGAAGAGTTCCTAGACAAGTCTGTCCCTTTCTTGCTCGGGACAGAGAGAGAGCTCGAGGAAGAGGCGCCGAACCTCACCAAGATTCGCAATCTGACCAATTGATGTGAGACGTCCAGCCTCGAAGTCTTCCAGGAGTTCAACCAGGTCTCTGACCAGCCGACCATCATGCTTGCGATACTGCTTCAGACACTCGTTCAAGCGTTCTTGTTGGTTGAAAAAGAAAAAGCGCCAGAGCAAATACAATGCAAGCTGCGGAGCCTGATTGCCTGTCTCCACCATCTTGTTGAACATTGTATCGTCATACGGCCGATTCCAACCGCTGCGGAAGGTCTTCTTTACATAATCCCATTTGCGCTCCTCGTCGGATTCAAGCAAACTGATAATCCACTCAGCCCGCCAGTAGGCTCCCCGAATTTCGTTGCGGGGATCGAGCTCGACTTTGAATCGATCGCTATCCACCGACTGTCGAGCGTCACCAGATTCGGTATCATCACAATTCTCGTCGGCTTCCGTGAGACAAGAGAGACCACAAGCACATTCCCAGCCGACATAAACGTTATCCACCAGCTTCAGCCAGGCTTTCGGTGCGGCGGCAGGAGACAGTCTCTGCGCGGAGTATGCAGATGATACAGCCACACGGTAAGCGAAGCTGTCTAGATCCAATGACAGTACTTCATCGATGCAATAGGTCTCGTGTGACCAGAAGTAGACTGCACCGGGTTTACGCTTTCCATTCTCATCGCCGATTACGGTCGCATAAATGCTGTCACAATCGCCAAAGCCACCGATCTGCACAGCGCCCATGAATACTGCGCCAAGCTCTTCATACCGGTTACCCCACTTGTAGGCAATCAGCGACTCCCAGATGTTGCCTTCGAAAAGTCTTCTCGAATCACATTTCGTGAAATCATCGCTGTTGACTGCATAGGCAGCAAATTTATCGATCTGCTCATTGGTCGCACCCCAGAGCTCCTTAAGCTCGAATCGATCCTTCCTCAATTCACTGCTTTTTTCGCCGAGCAGTCTGTTAATGGTTGCCGCTGCCTGGTTAAGAAAGTCCTTCGGATTGGCCGACAAAATCGCTTCATCGAGATCGTAGGCCGTATCCAGCGGTCTACCGTCAGAGGTGCACTCGGTTCCGTCCTCAAGGTACCAGTGCAAGTTTTCTTCTTCCCAATTGCAAAAGCTATCGAATTCAAAGCGCCAGGTAGCATAGCCACCAGGATAACTCTCATTCGAGTCGCCATTTCCTCTGATGAAAACGAAGTGTCCATGCCTATTTCCGTTCTCCCACTCAGCGCGACTAGCCAGCGAGCCATCCGGATGAAATCGCTCGATCAACCCGTGCTGACGCCCCTGGTCATCGTAATTGGCGATGCAGACGAGATGCCCTTGCTCCGTCCAATAGCTCCATCGACCGACAGGTACCCGCTTCTTTCCTTGACCCTTATACTCTCCGAGTTGCCAGATATTCTCTTTACCATCCCAGGTGGCGTCTTCTGGGATACCAGGACTGCGCGTAGGTTGTTTCATTCGGGAATTCCTAAGACGATGGTGCTCAGTGGGCGCTGAAGTATTTTAACCGAGCTTGCAGTGCCGCCAAGATTGCGCCCACGCAAACAAGTCCGAACACTGTCCGGCGCGTTCTAAAGAATTCATCCGATTTAACCGGAAATTAGGAGAACTAAAACAGATTTTAGCCGCTTGCGCCAATGCTCCTAATGGTCCTTTGGCTCAGCCTGATTGCGTCGGACCGCCTGCCAAGCGCATTTTGCAAAGCGGCATAGTTGTTGAGAGTGTTGGCGAGCTCTATGCTGTCCTTGTCGAGCGCTGTTTCATATGCGTCCATCGCTTTCTTATATAGAGGTTCTGCCTGCCCGTACTTCTTCTGCAAATGATACAGAACTGCCAGGTTGTTGAGAACGGTGGCATAACGAGAGCTTGTTTGACCGTTGCTCTCATAGATCTTAATCGCCTCTTTGCAAAGAGGCTCTGCTTCGAAAAGTGGATCGACCGTCTGAGCTGCATTCCTGTAGCTCAGATTTTTTTCGTTGAGTACATTGGAGCAACACTGGAAGCAATCGTTTAAAACTAATGGAGTTTCGATGCAGTAGTTAGGTCGAAAACATCTCCATTGTCAGGAAACAACTTCCAGTCTCGATACGCCCATCTCCTTGCGCACCTGGATTTGCAGGGGGAACATCTCTCGGACATCGGAGATGTGCGTGATAACCAGTATCTTCTTGAAGTCCGACTGAATGCCTTTGATCGCCCGCACCAGCCGCTCCCGGCTCTGGTCATCCTGAGTGCCGAAGCCCTCGTCGATGATGAGCGTCTCCAGTCTTGCGCCGGCTCGCCTTGCTAGTAGGCGTGACAGTGAAATGCGAATCGCGAAATTGACTTTGAATGCCTCGCCGCCGCTAGAAAGCTCGTAGTTGCGTGTCCCTATTTCGTCA
>CAZISK010000349.1:0-7940 GCA_964541355.1 uncultured Candidatus Obscuribacterales bacterium | reverse complement strand
CTCTGTCTTCATCATCTGCAAACAGTATCGTCATACATTACCTCGTGCGTCTTCTTCCGATGTGCCAACTGCTATTTTGAGCGTGAGCTCGCAACCTGTCTGGAAAGATTCCGGTTTAGACCATTCCACTCGAGCGCCGATCAATTGTGCTCGCTGGCGGATGTTTAGTAGACCATGGGAGTCGATCCTGATCTTGGAGGGATCTATCCCTTTTCCATTATCTGTGACTTTAATGACTAAGTGGTTATCTTGCAAGCCCACGGCCAATTCAACTTCATTGGCATGAGAGTGCTTTTGTACGTTGTTTAAGCCTTCTTGGACTATGCGATAGAGCTGCAATCGGGTCATTTGAGATAAGCCATAGTCGTCCTGGACGTCTCCATCCTTAAAACTAGTTTCTATATTCATGTCTCTTTCCAGAGCGACCAGAAGATTCTCCAGGGCCGGCTTGAATCCCATCGTCTCCAGTACCGAGGGGTGCAGGTCGTTGATAACCCGGCGCATCTCGATTACAGCTTGATCGAGCTTGGCTCGCATCTCCTGAGGTACTGGGTTGTCTTCCAACTCGATAGCTAGCTTGTCAGCCATTCTGGCGACGGAAGAAAGGGCGGGCAAAGTTTCATCATGCAGATCTTCAGCAATGCGCTGCCGCTCTTCTTCAGCGCGGACCTGCATGGCCTCGCGAGCTTCGGCGAGCTCTTTGTTGCTCAGTCTCAAATCGGTGTCGAGGTAAATTAATGTGCCGAATATAAATGCCAGCATCAAGACCGCCAGCAAAGGCACGATCGGCACGTAGACATGCATGGTCATGAAAAACATTTCTGTCACTCCAACGATGACCATGGATGTGCATAAGAAGCTGGTTGTTCGCGTACCCATTCTCAATATCGAGGAGAGCGCTCCCAGTGCTCCGCCTGCAAGAAGCAGCAAGTGATGCAATATGGTCCGTGGGAAGGTGTGAATAATCTGGTTCTTATGAATGGTATTGATGGCATCAGCCTGAATCTGGGCGTGCGTGACATTCTGCGCGAGTGGGGTTCGTACTGTCGGGGTGTTATCCTGCTTCTGTGTGAACTTGGTTCCGATCACCACTACCTTGCCTTCAAAGTTCTTCAACGGCACGGATCCGTTGATTACATCGGCGGTGCTGTAGGTATCGTATTTGGTGCCTGAAAAATTAATATAGAGCGGCAGGTCTTCTTGGGTAAACTTTGGCATCTGACCAAGTGTCGGTCCTACGCCGCCCTTGCTGGCCATCAGCGCTGCTACGGCCTTTGGCAGCGAGTCGAAAACTTCCTGACCATACGTGAAAATCGGGCTGTTGACGGTGCCTTCCTGGCTCGCGACCACCATCGGCATCTGGCAGACCAGACCGTTAGGCTCGCTGAGGAGATGATCGTAGGCGCATGCGGCACAGGCTTTGCGCAGCTCGGCCGGTGGGAAATCCGATGCGTCCTCTAAATTACCGAGTAACGCCAGTACGATGTTGCCGCGATACTTGTGAAAAGCCTCTACCAGCTTTGGATTAGCCTTGCCGGACAGATCGATGTCGATGACCACGAGCATCGGATCTGCTTCCTCCACCGTGGAAATCAGATTTGATAGCACTCCCTGAATTGGGCTTGGACCACCCTCAACCGGCTCTGCTTCCAGATCGAACTGATCTTCGTCGTCGTAAGTGACCAGAACGATGTCCTGCGACTTGGCAGCTCCCCATAGTTTTGAGTTGATTTCGTGAGCTACCTTGAATCGCCATTCAAGAAGGTTAAGCTCCATTGTGTCTAACACAGGTGACTCCGCTAAGAGAATAGTTGCCAAACAGCCCGCCAGAGTTCCCCAGAACAATCGTTGAAACAAGAGACCGTCCCGTCCTTGTCTGGGCATCGATGTTGGTAGACGGCGCTTGAGCGGCGCCAGGAATGAACTCATTGTCGTCATCGGAGCATCCTGCTCCATCCAAAGTAAGTGTATCCGAGCATTTCCCTCAATTGGCTGGGGTTTTCCCCAGTCGCGCCTATTTAGATAATAACTCAGGAAAAACCCTAGATCGTATGGGTGCTTTTTGCTTAGACACTGGGGCGGAAAAAATCATATCCTGGTAGGAGTCGGTAAGCGATCTTTTCTCCCTTGAAGATGGGATGTTCAAACATATTATCGGTCCTCTTCAGGCTTGGCTAACCAGGATTTGGGCTTTTTCAGTGAATCGTTCTCAAGCAACACTAGCAACTTGGAACACCAGGGGCAACGTCCTCCACACGGAACCTATAAAACCTAGTCAAAAGAGGCACAGACATGCAAGTGAAAAAAACTACTCTGGTCGCGTTCACAATGCTGGCGTCGTCCTTAGTGCTCGCGCCGGGTGCGGATGCGTCCGGCTTCATCGTGGTCGATCCGGCCTTTCATGTACCGCCGGTAGCGCCAGTGACGCCGACCGTCAGCCCGACAGTGACTCCCATTCGCCCTGGTCGACCAGGCATCGCGCGTCCGGTTAGTCCGGTTCTGCATGGCTCGGTTTCGACCGGGCTCTCGCTCGATAAGCAGGAAATCAGCGTGGAAATCGACAACCATGTAGCGAAGACCTATATCAAGCAGACGTTCAGGAACGATACCGATCGCAACCTAGCCGGCACATATCTCTTCCCGCTGCCACAGGATGCTACATTCAGCTCGTTCTCTCTGCATATCGACGGCAAAGCTATTGAAGGGCAGATTCTGGCGGCGGCCGAAGCCCGTTCCCAATACGAGCAGATCGTGAGATCTATGATTGATCCCGGCTTGCTCGAGTACGCCGACTACAAAACCGTGAGAGCCCGCATCTTTCCGATACCGGCTCATGGAACCAAGACGGTTGAGCTCGAGTATACGCAGCTCGTCAAAGCCGATGGCGGTATGTTCAAATACAAATTTCCACTCAAATCCGCCCAGTGCGAGGCTGTGGATGAAACCAAAATCGACTTGAAATTGAAGAGCAAAGAGGAGCTTCGCACGATCTGGTCTCCATCACATATCATCAGTACCGACAGAAGAGATGGCGGGCACGTGGCGATAGTGTCTTTTGCCGACAAGGGTTCGGAGCAATCGGAAAAAGATTTTTCCGTTTATTACACGGTCTCCGACAAAGAACTCTCCGCCAGTTTGCTCGCGCACAAGAAAAGCGACGAGGAAGGTTATTTCCTTTTGACGCTCAATCCACCATTCAGTTCAGCAAAACAGGTGATTGCCAAAGACATAGTTCTGGTGGCTGACACTTCCGGCTCCATGTCCGGTGAGAAGATGGACCAATGCCGCAAATCTTTGAAGTTCGTCGTCGATGCGCTCAATCCGAATGATCGCTTCTCACTCGTGCAATTCAATACTGATGCCGAAGCCTTCAACGGAGAATTGTTGGAAGCAACCGCTGACAATAAGGCGAAAGCTAGAGCTTTCATCGACGATCTTAACGCCAGGGGTGGTACCAATATTGGTGAGGCTCTGTCCACCGGATTGACGATATTGAACAGCAAGCCTGACGCGGGTCGCCCGGCATATCTGGTGTTAATGACCGATGGACAGCCCACTGTAGGGATCACAGAGTCTTCTGCTTTGATTGATTCGGTGAAGCCGAAAAGAGATGTTAGGCTATTTGACTTTGGTGTCGGATATGATGTCAATACGTTGTTGTTGAATAAACTTGCAGAAGGACACCACGGCACCGCGCAATATGTGGAACCTGATGAAAGCCTGGAAGTGGCTCTGTCGCAGTTCTACAACAAGGTCAAAAGCCCGGTTTTGAGCGATATCAAACTGGCTTATAACGGCATAGAAGTTAAGGATGTTTATCCGAAGTCGGTCAAGGATATCTTTGCCGGCTCGCCTGTCATGCTGCTCGGACGATACAAGCAGGGTGCACCAGCCACGGTGAAGCTTTCCGGCAAGGTCAACGGAGTGGAAAAATCGTTCGACTTCCCGATGACGTTTGCCGAGCAGGAGACCGGATCGCAATATCTGCCTCGCATGTGGGCGATGCGCCGGATCGGCTATTTGACGGAAGTCGCACAGGCGAATAACGAGAACCAGGAGGTCGTCGACGAGATCGTTGAGCTCTCAAAACGGTACGGAATTATTTCAGCGTACACATCCTTCCTCGTTACCGATCCGAACGACAAGAGATTTGTTCGACTGCCTCAGGCGCCTCAGATAACTACACAACACCTCCGATCGCCTCGGCGTATGGAAGTTATAGAGCAGCGCCGCTTAACGACCGGCCATGGAAATCGTATGCCTATGCAGTTCCTTGACTTGAGCAGCTCGCAGCGATCGGCGATATATGGAGAGGAAGTTAGTGCCAGCCGTCTCAGTGGCATCCATGGCAATTTCGGTAAAACGCTGAGTCAGCACTCGGTTCGAGGTGGAATGTTGATGCGAGACTCCTCCGGGTCGCTTTCCACCGCCGCGCCGCCTGTGTCCAGCCTTCCCGAAGTGAGGTTGGGATCTACCTCACATATGTCTGGAGACAACAATTTCTTTGGCAATGACGAAGGTTCTGCCAAGCGGGCAAAGGAAGCGAAGTCTGAATTCGCAAAGGCACTTGCCGCAGCAAAACCCGCCGGAGAAGAGGCCGTTCAGATGCAGAGATCGCTAAGCGACCTCAAGTCCGTCGATGCTCTTGCCATGGCGCGCTCCGACGGCAATGTCAAGGTTATCGGCGATAAGACCTTCTATCTGCTTGATGGATTCTGGGTAGACAGCAGCTTCGAGAAAATCAAAGATCCGAAAACCGATGAGATTGAGTTCGCAAGCAAGAAATACTTTGATCTGGTGAAAACCGAATCTGGTATCACTCAATATCTGGGAGCAGGTCAGCAAATGATCGTAGTGTACAAGGGTCGCTGCTACAAGATTGTGGCTCCAGCCTCCAACACTGGCTAAATGACCAGTATCCCGGTTTGAAGGAGCAAAAAAGAGACCGTCCTGGCTTCAGGACGGTTTCGCCTTTTGGGGTAACCTCGGCACGGGAAAGAGTGTTATCCCAGTGGTATAAAAAGAACACCGGTGACTACAAGGTCATTTTCGTATGCGAACAATCCATAAGGGAATTCTGCTTGTCGCGGTCCCCTTTTTCTTTGAGATTGCGTTCATTGCCGTCTTATGGATTTGCCTGCAAACAGCTAATCAACAAAACGAGCATATTCTTCGTCTCCACAAGATCACAGAACATATCGCTCATATAGAACAGCTCTTCAAAGACGAGTGTATGGGCCTGGCTGCCTTTGTCGTGCAATCGGGCAGCGACGATGCGCTCAAGGGGCTGGTCGACGTAAAGCCCTCGGGGACGACAATCAAAGAGGAGTTTCTCGAGCTCAGAAAACTGGTTCGCGGTAACCCCGTCGATGTGCAAGATCTGATCGAGTTCGAGAGCGATTACGAAAACTTCACCAGCATGATCAATCATATGAAAACCGGAGTCGTAGCTAGACGCGAGATGTCCGATAAAGACAAAGTCATGCAGTACTTGCAGGCGGACGAAAGAGTCAATGAGTTCAGCAGACATTCATTAGGATTTTTCGAGCGACAGAAAAATGCTGCTGAGGAAGTCAAACTTCAAAACGAGGAAATGCGTCGAAATGTCGGGTATTTGCTGGTAGCCGGGCTGGTTGTCAATGTGATTATCGCTGCTGTCTTAGTTGCATATTTCACCCTCAGCATTCAGCGACGTGTCCGTGCCGTTGTGGAAAATAACATTCGCTTTGCAGCTGGACAGCCGCTCTTTCCCCCAATTGACGGTGCCGATGAGATTGCCGATATGGACCGAGCTTTTCATACCATGGCGAGAACTGTGGATCAGTCGCGGCAGAAGGAACAGGCGATTCTAGAGAACGCAGTTGATATCGTCTGCACCATGGACGATGCCGGTCGTATCACTCAGGCTAATCCAGCGCTGCTGAATGCGCTTGGTGTAGACGAAGACGACATATTGAGAAAACATCTCTTTGAATGCGTTGGGGACTCGGAAAAGCGGGGGATAATAGACAATTTGCGAATTGCCAGCGAGATCTCCCATAAGAGTCATCGCTTTGAGGTTGGGCTTGTGGACAGCGACGGTGTGACGCGCGACTTTCTGTGGTCAGTTAACTATAACGACAGCTACAAGACATATTTCTGCGTCGCGAGCGACATCACGCAGCGCAAGGCCCTTGAGAAAATGAAGCAAGAGTTTGTTGCTATGGCGAGCCACGATTTGCGTTCGCCACTGACCGCGATGCTCGCCACGTTCGACCTACTCTCTACCGGTATATTCGGCACGCTCAACGCCAAGGGCGCCAACCGAATCGACATGGCAAAGCTCAGTATTCGCAGGTTGATAAGCCTGATCAATGACCTGCTCGATCTCGATAAGCTCGAGTCAGGTGGCATCGAGATTGAGGTGCAACCCGTCGAGGTCGACTCGATAATGGTTTTATCAGCGGAGACACTAAGAGGAATGGCAGAGCAAAACGATATCAAGATCGTTGTCGAGCCAAGCTCCCTCAACATCATGGCTGATGAAGATCGGCTCGTGCAGGTTCTGACCAATCTTTTGTCCAATGCCATCAAGTTCTCGCCGAGCGACAGCACGATAAAGGTGCACTGTCAGACGGTGGACGGCTGTTCCAAATTTCGAGTCGACGACCAGGGTAGAGGTATTCCACCGGAGAAGATCAATCAGATCTTCGAGCGCTTCAAACAGGTCAGACCCGAAGATTCCAAAGGGCACAAGGGCAGCGGGCTTGGGCTGGCAATCTGCAAAGCGATCGTAGAAGCGCACGGCGGATCTATCGGTGTCGAGAGCAAAGTCGGCTTCGGAAGCAGTTTTTGGTTCACCATACCCAACACGTATGGCGAAAAAAATTCCTGACGTTCCCTACAAGAGGCGATGCCTGTCGTTACCCTGATCGAAGATGTTCTCTCTTCGGAGTTCGGGTGTTGAGGTAAAGAGGAAAACGCTCGGTACGCGTAGCTCACTTGGACCGCCGGCGTCTTTCAGGCACGACTGAGCCTTTCGAGTTGGAGATACCGAAACAGTTCCACGCGTTGACGATACGAGATCGCTAACGTACTACAACCGACTCACCTGCGGCCGTCTGTTGCTGGGTTGGAATCGCGTGGGCAAAATGGCTCTTCTTGAGGCTCGATACATAACCCATTGCAAACACGAAAAAAATTCCGGCGATAAGCCCAGCACCCAAAAATCTTTTCCAGTTATCCGTTGTTTCGGACCGTATCTCGCGAAGGCGAGCCTGGAGCTCAGGTGATTTGGAATCCGGAAAGAAGGAGAGGTTTGTGCGTGAACACGATCGGCACACATTGTTATATCTTGACATTGTCGTACCGCAATCGTTGCAGAGAATTGTTTTCACAATATGGCTCCTCAGACGAAATCAGACAACTTATACGCCGAAACCGTTTGCGGCGCAAGTTCGTATATATAAATGTTCGCTCGGGCTAACAGTTGTGGTTTGACCGGGGAAACCCTGACACGTCTTACCGGTTGTTCCTGGCGATTTATGGGCTGTAATCTCGTACGCTGGCAATGTGAAGCTTATCGCTGCTTTTTTCATACCCCTCGCATCGCAAAAACGTCTTATCGTCGGCAGCGCTTCGCCGAATTAGCTCTTGAGGATCGACCCATGAAACGTCTTGCATTAAGTACCCTTCTTTCCGTTACGGCATCCACTTTGATCGCACCTGCTGCTCACGCCTCCGGTTGGATAATGATTGATCCGATTGTCGGCGGTGTGGCACCGCCAGTGATGACACCGCCATCTGCCATTCATACCGTCACTCCAATCATCAGACCCGGACATACGCCGAGACCGCGATCAATCGTCCTTCAGGGGCAAGTTAGCTTCGGCCTTCACCTGCAATCGGAAGCTGTAAAAGTTGAGATAAAAGACCAGGTAGCAAAGACATACATAACTCAG
>CAZISK010000348.1:0-7958 GCA_964541355.1 uncultured Candidatus Obscuribacterales bacterium | reverse complement strand
CAACCTGATCGTCGGTGCTGAGAGCGAGCTGCAATTGTTGTTCTTGTGAATTTCAATCAACATGAAAAACAGTCCGCCAAGGAAGGCTGAGAGCTTACCAGAAATGTCAATAAGAGCCAAGGCGCTTTTGTTTAAGGACAGACTGATATTAAATAAGTGCCCCTGTCCCGTCGTTTAAGAAGAGGGCTTTGACGGTACAAAAGTTCCAGATATTATGTCAGGGCTTGCTCTTTAGTGAATTACGCAGAATACGAAGAGTGGATCAAACAAGCTGCCGAAGCTGCACCTGAGACAACCAGGCTTTTCTTCGCATATGAGACAGTGCGCGCGCTGCATAACCGAGCGCGTTCCGCAATAAGAGAGCAGCTTACCGGTGAGGAGATCGACCTGATCGCAGAGATACTGGAAAGCCTGGAAGGCGACCCTGAGCTGATTCGGGAGAAGTTAGAGCAACTTGACGAGACGGTCTATCAGGACCCAACCAGGAAGATCAAATACATTCCGGATCTGCTCGAATTTCTCTGCTCTCTAGCCCACTATGTCGACTACAGAAGTACCGGTAATGCCGCCTATATAGCAGCTATTGGTCTCAACATCGTCAACGTCATCGACTGCGCGGTTAGCGGCCAGGTTGAAGGATACTCGATCAACGACATCCTCAAGGCCGAAGAGATGGTGCTCGAGTTTGAGCGTCAACAAGACATCATGATTCCTGACGACGACGACGACGACGACGACGATGACGACATCGAATCATCTTCCGACGACTGAGCCGCCCCCTAGCAAGAGGCGAACTGCATCGTACGAAGGGAACGCATCCGCCGCCCCTCAAGATTTAGGGCGGTTTCGATAACGGCTTTCATGTGCCTAAGAGACGCCGGCAGTCCCAGTGGCGCACCGTTTTCAACGAATTCCTCTTCGATGGTCTACCACATTGTTGAGGAACTACAAGCTCGAAAGGCGGATGACTACTGGGACCGCCGGCATCGCGCCGGCATCGAGCACGAGCGAGAACGTTCAAGTTCGAGATAGGGTCGTCATCGGTAAGAAGACATGCCGCGGAGTGTCTCTCTAATGACAGGTATTATGCGGGTCGCGTTAAGGAGGACCGGCGCTCTTAAGTAGCGTTGGGATCTCGTGGACGCATGCGCAACTTCTCGTTGAGCGCTTCTTTGAGCAACTCGTTCTGGCGCAGAAGTGCCTTGAGATGCTCGTTGGCAATAGCAAGCTCAGCCTGCAACTCCGCGACCGTCTGCTCGTGGCTGATTCCTGTAACGGGATCTCGGCCCGGCATCTTGGGAAGCAGGACGTAGCCAAGCTGCACCGCCTTGAGAGCTGCCGCGGTTCTTGTTGGCACCTTCAATTTAGCAAGTATGCACTCGATATGTTTTTCCACCGTACGGAGCTTCATATCAAGCTCCTCGGCAATCTCTTTATTTCTCAAATCCAGACGAATGAGAACTTCAATCTCTCGATCGGTGAGATTGCAGTTGGGCATGCTCGTCGTCGGCTGCTGCTTGACCAGCTGGGTAATCTTAGGGTCGCAATACGGAAGCCCCCTGGTCACCTGCTCAATCGCTTCGAACAAAGTCCTCGGTCCGGAGCTCTTCAAGCAAAAGCCACGCGCCCCGGCCCGAATAAGCTGGTTGTGATATTTGGTGGCGTGATAAGAATCGGTGAGCACCAAAACATGCGAGTTAGGAAGCTCCTGACTGACTCTGCGGCATACTTCCACACCATTGAGAACGTCGAGATCGACATCCATAATGATGAAATCCGGTCTCATTCGCCGAATAATTTCAGTTGCAGCCATGCCGTCGGCTGCTTCGCCAACGATTTCTACGACTTCCGATACCACCCTCTTCAAGCCGAATCTAATCAGCTCGTGCCTCTCACAGAGTACCGTTCGAGGTCTGAAGACCGAAGGAGGTCTACTTGACATTGGTTGTAGTCCAGGGTCCAAGGAGTTCTCCGCTGCTTTCTAGTGCCTGCTCCGTACTAAGTTATATACGATTGGGACAATCTTGGATAACCCATGGGATCCCGCGCCAACCGAATCGGCCTTAATTTTAGCAATGGTAGACAAAACTTAGACCCTATAACCAAACGTGCGTCCTTATGCAAGGTTAAATGTATCTCTCACGATCGTCAACAGGCAGCACTACATAGAGTTCATGCCAAACTGCATAGAACTGAAGCAAACGACAGATAAAACTTAACCATGCAACCGAACTACAAGAGCTTTTCCTCTTGACTGGCCTGTCGTACCAGGTCAGAGTAGTCGTATCGTTTTAAACATACTTAGACGTATTTATCACAGGGATTGGCAAATCGCTTTGGCTCAGATAAGTTCAAAAGCATGAGCTTTCAAGGACTCAAAGGTTATTTATACGGATTCAGCGGGCTAATCAACGTCATGCTGTTGCGCTTCACTGCGGCTGAAAGCTGCGTGAATCGAGGTATCGAGATCGCCCCTGCCGTGCCATACAATTACACTCTGAGAGCTTACGCTCGCCTCTGCCTCGACGATCTGGATGGCGCCGTGGACGATTGCAGCGCCAAACTCGCGCTCGTTCCTAATGACACCGGAGCGCTCGCTCTGCGAGCGTCAGCATATTTTTTACTTGGCCATTATGAGCTCGTTATCTTCGACCTGGAAAAAGCCTTTGAGATCGAACCGTCTCGAAGGTGGTTTCAATTCGACTGCTTGCGTCTTCTCGACTCGTATTCCGAGCTTGGCTACGATCGAAAGATAATTGATCTGGTCAGCGTTACGATAAAACCAAAGCTAGAGCGGACACTCGAAGTCGAGCTTTTGACCAGAAGAGCGCGAGCCTACCATAACATCGGTCACGACGATCAAGCGATTCTGGACTACAACCGAGCCATCCAACGCGCTTCCAAATCCGATTTGGTCGCTCTTTACTCTGCCAGAGCTCAAGTCTATGAGCGCCTCAACCTGGACGACCTGGGCGAAAAAGACAGGTTGAGAGCGGCTCAGATCCAGGCTCACAAGGCACAAATGACGGAGTGGATACCAGCCAATCCACAGCAACGACTTTTCGCGCAAAGCATAGACGGACTGGTTGTAGGTTGCCTGACCGCCTTTCTGCTCTACGTGGCTGCCTGCGCCCTGGACATCGCTTTTGGTGGCGGAGCCGGTGCGATCAACATGCAAATCATGCAATGGCAACTCTTGATTCTGGGAGGTTTCGTTGTCGCTTTTTTGGACTCAATGTTTGTCTGCATCGCGCCCTTGCTTCTATTGTCGAGCCTTGTTGCGATTTTGGCCAATGCACCCAAATCCTTCGATCCTACCGTCCTTGGCTCCCCGCTGGCCCATCCGGAGATAAGCTTTGCCTTCCTGGCTTTTCTGGTGATCTTGATCAACTGGCTCTATCACGCAATCATGGAATGCTCGCCGCGCGAATCGACTCTGGGTAAGGCAGTTGTTCGCCTGCGCGTCACCGATATGGACGGCTCGCGCCTATCATTTTTCCGGGCATCCCTTAGACATTCGCTCAAGTTCGTCGCCTCCACGATCGTCATCGCATCCGTTTTAGGCATAGCGCTCCTGGTCTATTCTCGGGGCGCAGTCCTGTTGGAAGCCGTTGTAGCTCTCGTGTCAGTCTTTTTCCTCGTCGTCGGTCTACTTGCCCTGTCCAGTCCCGGATTGCACAACTGTTTTGCTTCTTGCCTTGTTATAGACAACTATCTCTATGCGCCAAAGCTTAAAATGTTAGTAGAGGGAACCGAAAGAGACGGTGCATAGCATGGGAAAAAAGATCGATCTAATTGTCCTCATCTTGTTCTCACTCATCGCAGTAGTCGTCGCGCTCAACTTCCTTATCGAGGAGCGCATCGGGATGGGTGGCATCGGTCACTTACAGGACATGGGTCTGATAGAAGGCTCGGCTACCGACTACCGCCACATAAAATCAGTATCAACCATTATGGATATGCTGGTGGTCGGTGGTGGCGCAGTCTACTTCGAAAGTCCAACGTCCCCCCGGATTGCGCAAAAACGTCACAGCAAGGCTCCCGGCAGGTACTATTCCAGTCAATTGCCTGAGATTACAATCCCAATTTCAGAATCGAGCTGTGAAAGCTTTCACTATGACACTTTTGGGGCGGGTAATATCTACTCGCTTGGGAATTCGCGTTACGTCATTCAATGGAACGATATGGCGAATGCACCTTCGTTCTAATTCCGTACTGAGCCACATTACAAGGTTCTCTAGTCCTCCTGCCATGGCAAATTAAGCTCTATGAGATTTCAGAACTTCTAGAGTCTTATCTTCTATTAGACCAGAACGTCTTCGTGGCGCGCCCGGGCGACGCCTGGCGCCGCCCTACTACAGAACGTTTCGAGACCTATCTTATCTAAACTTTCACGCGATAAGACCCGATAAGTAACCGCGAATCATTCTGATCACGCTGAAGAGTCAGACCAGACGTATTGAAGTAAACGAAATCGACAGCCGGACCGATTGCGGCCCGGTCAACCATGCCCTCGAGGTTAGAGGTCTGGATGATGTTGTTGAAGTGGCGAATTGCCAAATCCGGACGTCGACTGAGAAGGTAACAATGACCTAATTTAAGCTTGAGATCTAAATGGTAGGTCTGAGCTGATGCCTGTCGTCCTCCTACAGAACAAGCCACCTCATAAAGAGCAGCAGCGTTGCGAAACTGCGATGCTCCTTCGAAATGCGATGCCACTAACTTCAGTGCCATACTAAGCCCCGGAACAATGCTCAAGGGGCTATTGGAATATCCAAGCAATACGCATGATACTCGTTGCGCCGAAACGGCAGGGATATCATGACGATTGCGCCCGCCTCTCACACCGATTTTTCATCGATCAAGAGAAGCGCTTCACGCTCCCGTTGGAGCTGACAGTATGCCATCATCAAACCAGCGATCGCATCGTGTTTTGGAGACGGTGTCTTTACAAAAATGGACTCGGCTTTGTTTTCCTGAATGACCGACTTGAAGTAAAAGACCGAATGAACAGGGTTGTTGTTCAATAAATGACACATAACAAGCGACAAGCAGTTTATCAACAAACGCCACCCAATTTTGGCAACCTTTCGGTATTGCTAATTTTGAACGACCGAAAACCTTTGGGAGACAATAGGAGCGAGCGCATGAGTTCCCAATTAAATTTCATCAAGCAAGCCATAAAGCCGTCGTTGACCAAGTGCCTGTTTGATACACAGCGCTCCATCGGCAAAATCAAGATGCCACGAAGCAGTCAGACATAACGCAATAAATGAATGCGCAACCATTTGCCGATGCGCGTTCTTAGAAGAAGCAATCCATCCGTAAATTCCATGCGGCGACTCATTCAGGCATCAGTAGGAGCCGGAACGAACTGGAAGTGTTCCGCTTAGTATTATGGAGCCAACCAGCGACACATCGGTTTCTATCATGCACATTTATCTGCGCACCGGGCGTGGTGGCGTACCATATTCGAATGATCAGTCCAGGTTCTATCAGAGAAGGATCACTCGTCTTCGCCAATGCTCTCGACCAGTTTTTAAAGATAAAATTTTATCCGCAATAAACCGCCAAAATCGCGCAGCTGGTCTATTTTTCAAGAGAAAAAAATTGCGACTGTTTCCAATATCAAAATCGCCGCGTCTGCTATCGTAAAGCTGCTTGCTCTGCTGAAGTCGATTCATTTATTCCACTTGACGCAATATCAATACTGCAAATTTTCAATGATCTAATCGGCGAAATCCCTTTTCCACTGCGGGATTGCGAAGATTAATCCAGTCATGGGAGATTTACGAAACGGGTGGGATAACCCCCAATAGACTCTTCGCCCACAGAATCGTTAAGCTGTGCTCACCGAAACCACCACTCATGTTTTTTGCACCCCCGGATTCTATTTAACTAAATGGCAAGGCAAAGCAAGACTCTAAATCTCATCCTGATCGCGTTGACTCTGACGCTGACAGCTACGCAGGAAGCAGGTGCCACTAAGCTCAACGCAAAGCCGCTCCCTCGCAACGGTGATCCAGCTGGGCAGGCTAATTACGATCGAACCTTCAAAGACTTCTTAAATGATGCCCAGTATCATGCCCCCACCCCAAGCCGGTTCAAGCGCCGCCCTGACTATCGTGATATAGAGAAAGAACAGAAGGAAGAGGAAGAGCGTAAGGCAAAAGAAGCTGTAGAAGCCAAAAAAGCTGCAAATGAAGCGCTTACGATTCAAGAGAAGAAAAGACTCGACGCACACAATAAGTCAAAGATCGAAGCGATCGAAATCAATAATCAGGCAGTTGCATTAGGCTCTCAGGGTAAGTGGGTGGAAGCCATCGCCCAACACGAGAAAGCCGTACAGCTCGATCCGAGTCATAAGCAGTATCGGACAAATCTTTCCGCCGCACGCGCTGCTTTCGGCGACAAGAAGCTCAAAGATGGCGATTTCTCAGGAGCCGCTTCGTTGTACAGAAAAGCGTTGTACAGCGCGCCTGACAATGCCCATGCTGCCAAAGGTTTATCACAAGCCCTGGAAAAGTGCGGTGTCGATCCGGTTGATACAGAGGCAAGAATCGCACTCGGAGACCAGTTGATCAACACCAGCGATCTCGAAGGCGCATATATTGAGTACAAACAGGCGATGGAAGTCGAAGCCTCGGCCAAAGTCCTGGTCAAACTCGGCGATCTGCAATACAGATGGGGTCAGCTGCAACATGCCTTGAGCTGCTATCAACAAGCGGCGATCAAAGATCCCAATTATGGCGCTGCGCAGAGACAGTTGGGTATCATCAAGCTTCTCCAGAAGGATGAAACAGGTGCCGCCGCTCTCTTACGCAAGGCGGTAATTCTTGATTCAGACGATGTTCTCGCCGGACAAACGCTGGTCGACATCTGGCGACGCCAGGTCGCGAAGAATCCTTTGAACCCGGACTTCCACCTTGGATTTGCCGGAGCATTGCAATTGACCGGCGACTTCGCCGGAGCAGAAAGCGAGTACAAGAAGCTCGAGATGCTCGCCAATAGCCATCCCGGTCTTGCCGAAGGACGAGCTTCGCTCCAGAAAGCTTATCAGCATGGACGAGCAGAAAAGCATCGGAAAGCTGCGGAAACGCTCTATTCACAAGGACTCAAGAAAGAAGCGCTGGCGGAAATTTCGCAAGCGGTGATGGCCGAACCGCGCAACGCTCGCTATCAATTTCTCCTGGGCGAATGCCTTGAAGCAAACGGCGACTATAAGGGTGCACATCAAGCTTATCTCACCTGCGTGCTTATCGACCCCGAGAAGAACAAGGAAGCGGCAGCGCGCATGAAAGAGATGCAACAATCGGGCGGTGTTCAAACTACCGCGCCCAACCCCGTCGCCCAGCCCCAGCAGATCTATCGCCAACAACAAGGTTTTAATTCCGGCATGCCCCAGCAACAGATGATGGGCCAACCTGGAATGATGATGATGCCACCGCAATCGATGCAGGTTAGACAAGCAAACCCGTCTTACATGCCGCAGCAGACCGGCAATGGTTATGGACAACCGGGCATGATGCCGAACTTCATGATGCAACAGCCGGGCGCGATGCAAATGATGCAGGCAGGCTCCTCCCAGATGAGACCGCAGGGTTACACGATGCCTCCTCAAGGCTTCAATCGAAATATGTATGAAGGCGTGCCTCAGACAGCGATGAGACAGCCCGCCGGTTATCCACAACAAATGCAAGCGGCGCCCCAAACGTTCATGCCGCAAAACAACCAGCCCTCTGGCGCAACAAACGCCACACGTAATTTCCCCAGCGCGAATGCGGACTCCACCATTTACCCCGGGGGTACACCTCAGCATAATGTAACTGTTCCAACCAACTCCCAGATGGATGGAGCGGCAACAGGCCAGCCAGGCAACCAGGATCCAAAGCTCGTTAAGGTAAGCCAGGCTGAATCTCAAAAAGATTATATGGCAGCGGTAACAGCTCTAAGAGAGA
>CAZISK010000347.1:0-7965 GCA_964541355.1 uncultured Candidatus Obscuribacterales bacterium | reverse complement strand
ATGACGACATACCCGCAAAGTCCCGGAACTGCGCTACCTCTGTAGGTAGCTCTACGAAGCCGTCGCTTTCTACAAAACCGAACTCCACGCTGGGACATCGGCAATCTCGACTACGCCACACCAAATGTGGTGGCACCGGATTCCGACCAGTTCTACAGAGGTGTTCGAAAGAAGTTCAACTGAAGTTCAACATTCCATGAGATGAAATATCTAATATAGGAAGGAGAGTTGCACATGGAAAACCTTTCAAAGCCAGCGGATAACTCCAGCGAAACTCAGAATGTCGGCAGCACGGAGTTGAGCAGCACTAGCGAAACATACACCCCAGAGAATGTACAGCTCCTACGAAGTATGGACAACAGAAGTTCGAACAGCACTTCTCTAACACAAGACGATTCGCAAAATGATGAGCAATCGAGCATTACTAATCCAAACAATGCTCAGGACCTTTTGCCAAATCTGGAGATAACTGATGATCCAGAAGCAGAGGGCAATCCGGCCACCGAAGGCAAAGCCCCAAAGTCATACGGCGCGCAGACGGAACAAAACGCTGCGACCACTGCAGATCCTGATGACGATGGTCAGTCCCAGAACGTGAAACAAAATGTCAGAGATGCCAATCTAGCAGCTACTCTGGACGATACTTCCGGCGACAAGCCGCAAAATGAAGCACGAACGAATGACTCTCCAAAAGACAAACCTGACGCTATGGATATTCAAAAACATATAGACAATCTCGCAGCCGACAAATTCAAAACCAGGAACGAGGCACAAAAAGCACTGGAGGACATGGGATCAGATTCATTGCCCGCACTGGAAAAGGCGAAAAAAGAATCCAAAGATCCCGAGGTGAAAAGGAGAGCAGAATTTGCCATTAAAACCATAGAAGCCCGCAACGAGATTGCCAACACGAAGGACTTCCTCGACAAAGCGAATAAATCCGAACCTGCAATCGATAATTTATTAGACAAAGCCGGTGTCAGCGTCTCTTACGACAAAAATCCCCCTTTGATTGCCGGAGCCAATGGTGCCGTATTTGAAACGGCCCGCTTCCAGCAATTAATGGGTCAGCCCAAAGGTCAGCTCTCAGACGCGGACAAGAAGAGCGCGGAAGAAGTAATCAAAATGAGCGATTCTCTCAGAAATAATGAAAAGTTCGCCCAAGCAAAGCGTTCCGTCGAAAACAAGACTGGGCCAGACGCGGAAAAGGACGCAGAAAAGATCAACAAGCTGGCATTAATGGCGGAGGATGGCCGACAGCTTTACGCAAGAGCACTCTCCAACTCCGACAACCCAGCTGATCAACAGCGTGGCATCGAGCTTCTGACGGAAGCGATCAACAATAACAAGGGTCAAGAGCCTGGCTACTCGACAACCGAGAGTGCAGCACGCCTCGGCGCCGACAAAGATCAAAAGTTCAAAGAAGTGTTCAAGAAAGCCGGCGGTGACGTCAATGAACTTGAAGAAAAGGCCGAGCGGTATCGCGAGTACAAGAGAGCAAAGAAACAATAGACCTCTTAAATCATTATTTCGGCAGGTTGCAGCGTCTATTCGAATCCAGGCAGTGAAAGCTCAAACGCACTCCATGGGCTCAACGATGATAGTTGCTCCGCAAGCTCATGGTGACGATCGAAAACATCTTTGTCCAACCTGCTCACCGAATGTTGAGGGAGATTTCGCAAGTACTTATCGATGCGAGCCTGCGAACTATCTAACGTAGAGCTATAAATCTCACCCTGGTCTACAGCCTGTCTGAGAAGGTGAGCCATTCTGACACCGTCCTCGATACTAACCGTATCGCCTGCCAAACAAAAGAGATCTAAGCCTGCATTGATGGCACGAGATACTGTCTCGCGTTGGCTCAACTTGGTTACGGTTGCAGCCATGCCGAGCGCATCAGCGATAACGACACCGTCGAATTTCATTTCATTTCGGAGAATGTCGTTGAGTATCCGCTTCGACATAGTCGCCTGATTATCCGCATCGATCTGAGGAAAAACAATATGAGCCGTCATAACCAAATCAACCCCAGCATCAATAAGCGCTTGGAACGGGACGAGCTCTCGTACTCGCATCTCATCTAGAGAAAGATCGAGCACCGGCGTCGTATAGTGCGAGTCCAGCTTCGTATCGCCATGGCCTGGGAAGTGTTTAGCACAGGGAGCGATTTCATTCATCATTAAAGTCTTGGCAAACATCACAGCTGCACGCGCAGCATCGTTAGCAGTGCATGCAAAAGCGCGCTCATTAATGACAGGATTGTCCGGATTACTATGTATGTCTGCCACCGGAGCGAAGTTCACATTTATGCCGAGAGACTTAAGTTCAATCGCCATCGCTTCAGCAACGGCGGACACAGCCGAGCCGAATCTTGCCGCATACGGGAATCTGGTAATTGGCAAAGGAGGTCGAATCACGCGCCCACCTTCATGATCAATCGCGATCATCAGGTGTTGATGTTTCAAAACAGACTTGATCTGACTCAAGAGATTTCGATAGGCTTCCAACCATTCTTCATAATCCACATCTTCCAGAAAGTTCCGCTTGCGAAACATGATTGCTGCTGGCTGTAGCTGCTCCAGCAATCGCGATTCCTCATCGCTCAGCTTAGTACTGCTCGGCTCTACAAGGAAGTGCTTGCCAAAATATGTAAGATCACCGTTTCTCATATTCGAAAAATTCTCAGAAATCATTGAGCAAACAATACTACGGGTTTTATCAAAAAGCGGCAATGTGTATTGCAAAAAAAAACAAGCAAATGTGAAATTACTGGCGGTAAGGTGCTTTCTGCAAAACCTAAACCGATATCGGTTTACATTACTCCTGGGCGCCGCGTTGTATCGATTTTGGATCGAGTTCAGAGTGTGAATGGCTCTGGCCACTGGTTCTTCTAACCTTAGGGGACGTGCTAACGTCCGTCACTTTCGCAGAGAGTCATCGCCAACCAGTTCCAACAAAGCTATTTCGGGTTTGCACAGGAACCGCACTCGAGGGACAAAGTCACCAACCATTCCAATTCCCCGACTCACATAAAGATACATGTTACCGACGGAGTAGAGCCCAAACTCAAATTTCTTGCCGGTTTCTGAGCGGGTGACTATCGCACCATACCATGGCAGCCTGACCTGACCTCCGTGCACATGACCGGCACAAAATAGATCCACGTTGTACTTCGATACCATCTCCGCGGGCGCAGGATAGTGATAAAGAAAAACATTGAACGCGTCCCCAGGCAAAGATTGCAATATCTCAGGCATACACACGCTTCGCCATCCACCGGCAAACCTGAGATTGTCAACTTAGCGTTCTTAATGACCCGCGTCTCCGATTGGCAAGCAAGAATGGTAGCGCCGGTACCACCAAACAAATTGAGTTTCCTTCCTCTTCGACTATCATGATTTCCATGTACGACAAAAGTGGGTGCAATAGAAGCAACTCTACTAATGCACTTCCTGAAGATCGGAAGGCTGCTCTCCGTGTTGCAGGCATCACCGGTGAACACAATCAGATCTGGTCTCATCCTCTCGATCTCAACTGGAAGTCTTTCCTCTAGTCGAACAAACGGGTCCGAGTGAATATCGGTGATATGAACAAGCCGAATCGGCGCTGTCGCATCATTTAGTTTTGGGCTTCGTACAATGGTTTTCGTAGTCTCAAGATCAAACGGTTCGATCAGAACTGCGTATAGCGCACAAAAGATGCCCATTGCTTCAAGGGACAAAAACAACCACCCAACAGGACTTACCAGATTGAAAGAGATTTTCTCTCCCGCGCGAATTCGACGATATGCCCGAAAGAAGACCACGAAAGTGGTAACCTGTACTATCGCAATACAAAAGAAAAAGACAACCAGTGCAACGAACTCGCTTGGCAGAAGGTTGCAGATCATTCCGTGATGGTTCAATTCTTATACTTCACACCGCTAATAGTATCACCAAAGTTTAACAGACCACGAACAGGTGCACCGGATTGAACAACCGAAACATCAACAAGCCTCCTGTCTCGGACTTCGGTTTGCACCAAGTAAACGTTGTTCGTTGGGCCGAAATACCATATGGTTTTCATTTTAGAGCCGGAATTTCTCTTTGAGAAGCCGTTTCACTCGGGGCATGTGTTCCAAAACGAGCGCACAAGAACTATCATCGTAGCCGCCGAGCAATCCTTTGAGAACCTCGGCGCAGGCCTCGCCAGCGGCGGCGTAATAACTCACTTTTGTGGCTACGTCGGCCGGCATTTCGTCCAGATCTTGTTTCAGAATGTTCTTGAAGATCGAGCTATTGGACAACGGCCCCGAGGAATCGTCCAGAGCGTGGCCAATTTCATGGAGGGTAGTATGCCGAATTTCGGATTGAGAGCGAACCGCCTTTAACTCGGTGGAGCCTCTTATCTGCTCTCGTTCATAGATATGAACGTCGTGACCATATGTTCGACCGGGCTCTTCGCCCATTGTTGTATCCGGAACGCCTGGTTTTAGCCCATCGCCGGAGCCTGGCCATTTGTCAATAATGTTCGGCGCTACAGTGATCGTGGCGCCACTTTCGTCCAGAATTTTAAGGATATGGGGTGGCAGCCCTCTTGCCACTGATTTAACGGTCTCAGCGGTCTCATGGCTAATCGGCTGGTGTCCGAACTTTGGTGGATACAACGTAATCCGATCGACAAAATGTGTAGCTTGCGGAGTCTTGGCGGCAGGACCATTTACACTGGCGGTTTTCGCAGGCACTGCAGGTGGTTCTATCTTTCTGAGAGTCGCAAGCGCTATCATCTCTTCGGAGCCGCCCTTGAACTTTACCGCTATGGTCCTATACACTTGCGCCGCGCGTGTCCTATCGCCGCTTGCATTATAGGAATGACCGAGATAAAGCCATGCTGCTGCAGAGTCGCACCCCCCTGTAACCGCACTATGGAACTTCTGCGCGGCCTTCTTATAGTCACCAGTCTTGTACGCCTCAACACCCGCGCTGTAGTCTGAGCTGTTTGCAGTGAGAGCAGGTTCTGTACTCAATACTAGGAGCAAAAGAGTAAGGATTAATCGATGAACGATAGATGCCATATATTTCCAAAACGCAATTACAGGAGATTTCTACTAATTTTGTACCCATGAGGTAGCAGCAATTAGTCGTAAGAATTATCTCTAGAAATGCAGATGCAACAATTCCGCCAAGACAAACTTAGGATATAGTCCACTTATCAAAATCGGGGGTGCTCAACGAATCCATTTCTAAGTTTTGTGCTGGCGGTCCTTCGGCTCTAACGCGCTTGTCGTGTAAAATCATATTCACTTTTTCGCCGTCCTTTTCCGAGACCAAATCATGACATGTAGCAGAGCTAAGCGGTACAGCATTCTTGCTCTATCGCTCGCTTTTCATATCGGCATTTCAGCCGGTGTTTTCCGCAGACAACGCGGACTATACTGCAGGCGTTGAAGCCTACAAAAGCGGTAACTATAAGATGGCCGCGCAGAAGTTCCATAGTGCGGTTACAGGGGGTGCAACACAGCTGCGGCATGGTTATATCTTGGTCATTCCTACAATGCGCGTGGCGACCGTGGACGTGCTGCGCAAGTCTACAAAACAATCTCGTCAAAGTTCCAAGGTCGACCAGAAGCGAAGGTAGCGCTTCAGGCTCTAAGTAAACTTGCACCACCTGCAGTGGCTGCAAACACCCGACGCCAAGGTCGAGCCGGACACAAAGGAGAATCCAGATGACGGGCGCCTGATCAATAGAATCACAATCTGTCCAGCGAGATACGGACATGAGAAAGTCAGCTCCACGACTGCCGATACGGTCAAGGAAATCGTGAAAGGTCTCCCCGCGAACATGGCAAAAATCTTGGACGAAGGAGGTGCTACTGGCTGCGACATGCAGACAGATTTAAGTGCTCTAAAGTCGAAATTATTATTCTCGATTCTCTGAAAGAAAAGGACCTAATCGACTGAACAACATTGCGAAACTCTTCTTCGTTTGATCCATCAACGAAGAGGTTGTTTCGATCACGGCTTTATATATGCGGCAAGACAATGGCGCTGTTGTCGAATGAATTCTTCTTCTATAAGTTTACCTCAGCGAAGAGGTTCCCCTGACGACGAGGCACTACTTCGGGTCGAACTTTGGAGACGGCTTCCACTCCATCCATCGGCGATCCTGTGCCATAGCGGTTCCACACATCCTGCCCACATGAGGCTTGGCTTTTATGGCTGAGATGCGCTCCGCGATTTTCACCGCATCACCGTGGCGCTTGTTGTGTTTTAGAAACTCAAGATAGGCCTCAAGCGTCTCGAGTCGCGCTGGGGACTGTGCAGAAACGTAAGCTTCCGGCAGTTGCATCGACTCCTTGAATAGAGACTCAGCCTTCCCATTTGCGCCCTTAGCAGCATAGCAGGTCGCCAGAAGACGTTGCGAATCAGAGATGCCGTAAACGTCGAGCGAATCAAAATGAGCCTCCTTCGAGGGATCTGATTTCGATTTTTGAATAACGGCAATAAGCAGTGGCTCCGCCTTCTGGTATTCCTTCAGCGATACATAACACTTTGCACGCATCAGATCGTTCATACAGCGCCAGCGGGCATTGTCGTTGAACTTATTCATGTAGGCAATGGCTTGATCGGCTTCTTCGAGCGCCTCCTTATACTTCTTCTGCAGAAACAAGCACTCGCTAATGTCCATGCATATGGCCGCTTTTGTCGAAACTTGATGAGGCTCCGTAAGATACTTGTTAGCAACCGCAAGAGCCCGCCTTTGCAGCGCTTCAGACTCCGCAAGTCGCCCAGCAAACTTCACTACCCAACCTTTGTGCCTAAGACCATCAACCTCCGAACTGGCAGTCCGTTCCTGCGAGGCCGATGACGAACGCCCCATAGGAGAATGCTGCGCCATGGCCGAGCTAGAACCCAATATGGTGTTAATTGCAACCAATACTAGCATCAATTTCTTTAGAGACAATTTCCTGCACCTCTTAACGACTGAGACTGCTTCACTTCAAAGACCTTAGAAAGCGCCCGCGCGTGGTATCCATTCAGTTGTTTGCATCATTGACGGTGGCCACCGTATCGGTTCATTCTAAACCTTGACACATTCCTTCGCGTTTGCAGCTACCCAGACAGCATCCAGATACTCTTGAGTTTTCAACGTGGATGAGACAAACTCCTCTCTTTTCGAAACGTTCTGCAAGCGGGCTAACTCAGCGAAATTATCGATCATCTCTACTTCCTGAGCGGTTTCACTGGGAGTGGGTACAAAGACTACATCCTGGCGAGTCGCCATGCCGGTGGTGTGAGAATAACGGGTCGGGCTTTCCGCATTTTTGAACGCCCAGCTGTTCGCCCAGTCAAGGACAAAGTCATCCATCGAGATCGCGCCTTTCGTTCCTAAGAGCTGCAAATCCATGAGCGCCGCTCCTGCAGTATAGCCGACGTCAAAGGTTGACACCTCGTCGGACTCGAAGGCGATGAGCCCGGACGCACGGACAATAGCGCGCGTCTCCTGATCGCGTTCTGCCACGGTCACCGCTACTTTCATTCTTCCGATTGGACGAAGATATTCCACGACCGCTTTCAACGAATACCAGGCCATGTCTCCTAAAGCGCCCATTGGCTCTTGGGTCACATCGAAACGAATGTTCGAGCGATCGGAAAACGGAAAATAAAAAGTCGTGTGCAATGAGCGCGGCAAGCCGATCTTCTCTGCTGTATCTCGCTGAATCATGCGCGTGCGCTGATGATGTACAAAATGTGTAGCATCCATAAACACAAGACCCTTCGCGGCAGCAGCCTGAGCAATTCTCAAGGCCGATGCATGATCTACGAAAGGCTTGTCGACCAGAATGTGCTTTCCAGAGGCTACGGACTCTAGCGCAAGTGCCTCTTTTGCCGCAGTTGGCGTAGCAATGTATACGGCGTCCACATCAGAGCGAGCAAGCAGGTTGTCGATGCCTTGAACCGGCTCCACACCAGCTCTCTCAGCGAC
>CAZISK010000346.1:0-7985 GCA_964541355.1 uncultured Candidatus Obscuribacterales bacterium | reverse complement strand
TAGTGACAGAGCTGACACGCCATCGCACCATACGAGTAACGCAGGAACATATTCGTCCTAAAGTATAGGAATTGCGATCAGGAAGTCTTATTTTTCTTGCGGTGGTGTATCCTGTGCAGCGGGTTTTGCATCTTCAAGACTGAAGGCTTCTCGACCAAAAGGTTCTTCTGCACTGCCTTTCCAACTGTTTATCACAGAATAACCGGAGCCTTCGAGAAAGCCACCGGCCATTGCAAACGGCAACGACAGAGATGTGCTGATTAAGAGTTTGATTGGATTTTTCGATTCACCGATAAGATCCTTGTTGCCGGCGAGCGTCTGTCTATAACCACTTTTCGCCATGGCAATCGGCAATCCGAGAAAAGAACAGCAAGCAAAAGAGGTAAGACGAGTCGGCCAGGAGACGTCCGATTTCTTCGAAGCTTTCTTCACCTTCGGCTCATTCTCAGCGTTTTTGTCTTTGTCGTCTGAATCCGACATTTTGGCGTCGGAAAAATCTTCAGCCTTTTTGCCCTTTTTGTCTGAGTCCGACTTGCTGGAGTCGGACGACGCATCAGCATTTTTATCCTTGGCGTCCGACTTCGACTTCTTGGACTTGGATGCGGACTTTTTGTCCGACTTCGACTTCTTGGAGTCGGACGGCGCGTCAGCTTTCGTATCACTGTCGGCATCGCTCTTTGCGGCTACGGTTTTGCGATTCTTCGCGTACTTCTGTTTCTTCCTGTCAGCTGCCTCAGTCTTGTTGCCGACTTGAGGCTCAACGTTGGTGGATGTTTCCTCCGACGAAGATATCGCGGTCTTGCTATCTTCAGAAGACTTGTCTGTCGCATTACTGTCGGAGGCGCCCTTCGTCTCTAAAGGTGAGCTGTTAGCATCCGACGCCCAACCTTTCTCAGAAGGGACCGTAGATGTTGTCCCGGAGTCCGATTGCGCAGAGGTGAAGAGTGCACTCATCCCAATATCCTGTGCTAGAGCGCTAGTTGGAACGTTGAGGAGGGCTGCCATTATCAGGACTAAAAGGCGGTGATTTCGTTTCATATACCTATATATAACCTGGAATGCTAACACTGACTCGATTGCGGGCAGTTGCCATTATTACATGCTGACATCCATAGATTTTCGCTCTAATTTGTTGTCAAGCAACGTAGGATCAGCTGCAGAACGCACTGCTTACACTAATACCAAAGAAGTTGGGCGAAAATTACAATGAATGAAGACAAATCAAAATACGAGCTATCAGGAAAAACAGACGTTGGCGGCGTCGACTATAACACCGCCGGTTTGCTCTGCTATCTGCCTGTCCCACCTATCAATCTCGCGGCGTCCATTTGCTGGCTCGTAACCGAGCCGAAGAGCAATACGTTTGTACGTTTTCATGCTGTTCAGTCTCTTATCTTATTTACCGGTTTCATAGTCGCTACATTTGCTATTTCCGCGATCGGCACATTGGGGATGATTCCCGTTATCGGCGGGCTCTTCTCCCTGGTAAGCGGGTTACTCTACTTTGCGGCAGTGCTAGCCTGGTTTGCCGGTAGCATCATGCTTGTCTTGAAAGCGAAAGAGCGCGAAATGTATAAATTGCCGGTGATAGGAGATCTGGCTGAGAAGTACGCTAGCTAGATTCACTAAGCAGCAAGCAGATAACTCGCGAGTACTGGAATGGAACTACGAATTGACGACGAAGGGCTGCCGGCATCTTTCCGACGATTTGCCGTCGGTCTGTTCGTGGAAATGCGATTGCTCATAGTGGTATCGGCGATGGTGTGCACCATGTCCGGCACCAGCTTCGGCCAGGTCAAGCAAGCGCTGCTAAGTCCAAGCAACCCCTTGCGATTCGAGCTGAAAACTGCTGCTTCAAACGAACAATACTCCTTCGTCTATCTCAACGATGCCAGAGTCAAGTTCGTGCTCGTCAGACCGAGGAAGGATGATGCGAAGATCTTGATGTCGATTCCTGCGGCATTTACCAAGATGGATGGAAAAGTCGACGGAGTTTATGTCCTGGACGGCGTTGTGCACGGCTCCGTTAATACGAGGCTTGGCGGTGCGCTGAGAATTGCAGGCGGACAGTATGAAGTTTTAGATACCAAATCCGGTGCCACGCTGACTGGAGAGTTCTTGCAATCGGTGGCTTCAAAAAAAGGCAGCCTCTTTCAAGAGTTCCAGGTTATTAAAGGCGGTATTGCGTCTACGTTCAAAGACAAGAGCAAATTCCAAAGACGAGGCATTGGAAAGCTGAGCGAAGGGGAGCATGTGATCGTGGAAAGCAAGGCCGCAATCACACTCAGCCAGTTCGCCAAAGATGCATCGGAGTTGGGAGTGAAAGAGTTGTTGTACACCGACATGGGAGCCTGGTCCGAAGGCTGGGTAAGGGATCCCAAGTCGGGACAGCCGATAACGATAGGAATGGATCGGCAAGCTACAGAAAAGCAAAGCAACTGGTTGATTCTACTTGCACCATAGGCTTGTCGCTTTGACGCGTTCTGAAGTTTAACTGGCGAGTTTCAATATCCTTATCTGTCGATTGTTGATCCGAACTGTGGGAATGCACATAGGATCAAGCTCGCAGTTGTAAAGGTACAGTTTGGTCACACTTAATATATAAACTTTGGCTCGGTGCGGCTGACAGACCTTTTTTCCATCGCTTTTTGTCCTCCTAATTCCTTACCAAACTCACCAATCGCTAATTCCCTTTTCACTCCGTTTTGCTGTCCAGCCTCAAGCACCAATCCCGAAATGGGAGTTGGCATGGCTTGCGCCTTTTGCCTATGAACAGCCCGGTCCAATCAACATACCAATCTGATTCCGATCATGCGCTTGCGGGTCGCTATGAATTGATCAAATGCCTTGCTAAGCACGGCTCTTGCTCAGTTTTTCAAGCGTACGATCAGGTCTTGAAGCGACCAATCGCGGTGAAAGTCCTTACCGAACAAATTATGTCGGAAGAAGAGCTTCGCCGATTTCATCGTGGTGCCCTCGCCGCATGCGCGGTGAAGCATCCAAACTGTGTCCAGATCTACGACTTCGGCATGACTGGCGACGAGCGACCATACATGGTCATGGAGTTCGTTCAAGGTGAAACTCTTAGAAGAGTGGTTCAGGAGCGTGGGCCATTGAAGCCGACCACCGCTGTCGATGTCACCATTCAGATCCTGGATGGACTATCGGCGGTACACACCAACGGCATTATCCATCGCGACCTAAAGACGGCCAATGTGATGGTGGAAGATCTGAATACAAAATCTCCGAAGGTGAAGATTCTCGATTTTGGTCTAGCAAAGCCCACATGTGCCACCGAAGACAGACCGATCACTAAGGCTGGACAGATCGTTGGAAGTCCTGTTTATATGAGCCCGGAGCAGGTTCGCGGCAACACTGTCGACGCCCGCTCGGACATATATTCGGTCGGCTGTATACTGTTCGAACTGCTCACATCAGATCCGCTCTTTCTTGGAAAGACATCGCTGGAAACAATGAGCATGCACTGTTTACAGCAGCCTCCTTCGCTCAAGAAGGACTACGCCCATAAAGACTTTCCTCCAGAGTTGGATCGCGTGATAGCTTTCGCGGTATCAAAAGATCCTGACGATCGCTTTCAATCGGCCGAGGAGATGAAGCAGGTTCTCGAAGAAGTAGCGGAGTTGCTGAAGACACGCCGCAGTCTGGACGATACGCTTGTATCGCCCGTACAACCATTTTCACAAAGACGAAACCCGAAGTGGCTATTGTTGACTCTGTTCATTCTAGCTATCGCATGCCTGGCATCAGGAATAGTCATCTTCCATCTCTGCCTGAGGCAGGCAGCCCATCAAAACAAGGCACCGGCAAGCAGCGTAAATACCTCGAATCGGATAAGCTCCTTTTCAAACAAAGAGAAGGATGTGCTCTACGGCCTGTTAACCAAGTCTATTTCACGATAATCTTGCAAAGAGCTGTTAAGGTTTTTTCGGAGACAATCTTCTTCTTCATATCAGCGTTGCACTGGTAGAATACAAGAATAGATCAGGGGTTGTCGGTGGTGGAAGAACAGAGACCAAAAGTGAATCTTCAGTTGAAGAGTCGAGATGTTCCCTTTTGCTCTCCATTGTATTCTTTCACCCAAATGGTCTCGGTATTGCTCACTCTCAATCTAGTATTACCGACGGTTTTAGAAGTATCGTGGTCCGGCACCTGGACGGAGCAAGCCCTCTTCTTGATGATCTACGCTACTGCATTTATTGTGGTTTCTTTTTTGTTCATTGCATTGGCTGGATATCTGGCGGTATTGGTTTTGGTGGCGAAAAATTTGGGCAAGCTCAGCCTTCCAGACGTCAGCAACGAAGAGGTTGCTCGAGCGCTTGCCGTGCGCTTGCTAACGAGCAACCAACCTCGCTGGCTAATATCTCTGACACCGTGTGTGGTGCCTGCATTGAGCTTCGCGATCGCCGCACAATTTTACAAGGACAAGCTGTATTTCGATGAACCTGTTCTACTATTTGAAGCATGCCTACTGCTCGGACTGATCTCGTTCACCCTGTGCGTGCCGTTCATTCTACGAACCCAACGCGCCTTTATTGCAGAGGTGATCAACAACGACATCGGTCCGGGTTCGAACGGTTCCTGATCAACATCGAGTAACCGTTTCGGTATCTCCACCTTGATTGAGAGAAGAGCTATCTATTAATCAACTCCGTACTGTACGGGAGATTCTCATCCTTGTCCGACAGCTCAAAGACAGCCATACTGCGCCCTTGCAAAAGAAATTTCGAAGACAGCTCCCAGCAGCTCGGGGAGAGTGCCCCGGAAGTTTCTACCAGAAGTTTCCAACATAGATTTGGTGCACTGAAAATTGTCGATCGCGCATATGCCTCCGATTTAAGCGGAGGAAGTTGAAACTCGAGGTCGCGCCAGTAAGCATTGAACAATATAAACATGCTGTTTCCGACGAGAAGATTGCCTTCTTCATTAAAGTCATCGATCTCTTTGCCGTCGAAGATCACGCCAAGATATCTGCGGTCCGGTTGGATCCAGTCTCTCTGCGACATCTCGCTACCATCCTGATTCAACCAGATCACATCACTTACATCCGCGGCGCCGCCGACTCGCCCCTTGAAGAAGCGGCGGCGCTGAAATACCGGTTGATTTTTCCTGATCTCCGCGACTACCTTCACGAAGTCGAGGAACTCACGATCATGCTCAGGCAAATCCCAGTGCGTCCAGCTGAGCTCGCTGTCGTGACAGTATGCATTGTTATTGCCGAGCTGCGTACGACCAACCTCATCGCCGCCACTGATCATCGGCACACCAATGGACAACATCAAGGTGGCAAAAATGTTCTTGCGTTGCCTGAGGCGAACGGCCAGTATGTCTTCATCGATCGTCGGGCCTTCAATCCCGCAATTCCAGCTCGAGTTATGATCGTCGCCGTCCCGATTGTTTTCCAGGTTGGCGAGATTGTGTTTTTGATTGTAGCTCACAAGGTCCAGTAGGGTGAAGCCATCATGGCTGGTGACAAAGTTGATGCTGGCGTGCGGACTTCTTCCACTGTGGGCATACAGATCGCTGCTGCCGGTGAGCCGTGTCGCCATCTCTCCCAGTTCGCCCGCATCGCCACGCCAAAAGCGGCGAGCAGTATCGCGATACTTCCCATTCCACTCGGTCCATAAAACAGGAAAGTTGCCGACCTGATATCCGCCCTGTCCCAGATCCCATGGCTCGGCAATGAGCTTGACTCGAGAGATGACAGGATCTTGCTGAATAACATCGAAAAATGCGGAGAGCTTGTCTACATCGAAGAGCTCACGAGCCAGAGCGCTGGCAAGATCGAACCGAAAACCATCGACATGCATCTCCTTGACCCAATAACGCAAACTGTCCATGATCAATTGCAGCACGTGCGGATGGATCATGTTAAGCGTGTTGCCGCATCCGGTGTAGTCCATGTAGAATCGCCGATCGTCCGGCAAAGTCCTGTAGTAGCACAGATTGTCAATACCGCGAAAGCTAAGCGTCGGGCCGAGCTCACTGCCCTCGGCCGTATGGTTATAAACCACATCCAGTATCACTTCAATGCCCGCCCGGTGCAGAGCGCGGACCATCATTTTGAACTCCTGGACAGCGTTCAACGAGCTTCCCGGGCGAGCGTAGCGAATATCGGGTGCAAAGTAAGAAAGCGTGTTGTAGCCCCAATAGTTAGACATTCCCGCAAGCACGAGGCGGTGGTCATCGACACGGTGGTGGATGGGGAGAAGCTCAATCGCTGTGACACCGAGCGATTTCAGATGTTTAATAATCGGCTCGGAGGCCAATCCCAGATACGAACCTACCAGATCCTCCGGAACCGCAGGATGGAGCTTGGTCATACCCTTTACGTGAGCTTCATAGATAACCGTCTTATGCCATGGCGTATTGGGCCGTAGATCGTCGCCCCATGTAAAGGAGTCGTCTACCACCGAGCATAGTGGCGCATATGGTGCCGAGTCATGTTTGTCGAGACTAAGATCCTTGTCCTTATGCCCCATGACGTATCCGTATAGGCTATCGTGCCACACGAGCGGGCGAGCGATCAGCTTGGCATAAGGATCGACAAGAATTTTATTTGGATTAAATCGCAATCCATCCTTGGGTTTAAACGGACCATAGACCCTATAGCCATAAACCTGACCCGGATGCACATCCTTCAAATAGACATGCCATACCTGATTGGTATATTCGGGCATAATCACCCGATGGGACTCGATCTTACTCTCAGGCGAATCGAAGAAGCAGAGCTCAACACGGCTGGCATTTTCTGAAAAAATCGCGAAATTAACGCCTAATCCGTCCCAGGTCGCGCCAAGTGGATACGGTTTACCTGGTAATACTCGCATTTACAACCTTTGTGTGGAAGCGTTTTGTCGACTGAGGCTGATACAACTTCAAGCCTGGAAATTGTAAACAATCACAGGGCAAGTTACAAACGGATCAATGCGATCTGAAGCCAACATAATGCGCGTTTTGGAACAAGATCGATTTAGCTTCGATTTCCAAGTTGAAATAACCAGGCTATAGTGCATACCATATGTTGAGCAAGGAGGTTGGCGCGATGCGAATTGCACTTTTCGTCAACGACATCATGACTCAGGAGGTCGGCTACACCAATACTCGATTGGCTATGGCGGCCATTAATCGTGGTCACGAGGCCTGGGTGATCAACGCTGACGCGTTCAAGTATGACTCCGACGACAAGATCAAAGCTCTTGCCAAGCATGTGCCGAAAAAGCAGTATAAATCCGCGAGCATGTATCTTGCCGATCTGCAAAGCAAAAAGGCGAAGACCGAAGAGATCTGTGTCGACGATCTTGATATTCTCTTACTCAGAAGCGATCCGGCTGAGGACGTCGGTGGTCGCTCCTGGGCGCGTAATGTCGGCATCAATTTCGGCAGAGTCGCCATGCGCCATGGTGTCATCGTATTAAATGACCCAAACGGATTGGCAAAAGCAATCAACAAGATGTATTTCCAACTTTTTCCGGAAGAGGTCCGACCGCGCACCATCATTACGAGAAGCAAGTCCGCTATTAAACAGTTTGCCAAAAACGAGGGCGGCAACATCGTATTGAAGTCTCTTCAGTCGAGTGGACAGAGCGTATTCCTGGTCAGGAAGGATGAGCTGTCCAATCTCAATCAGATCGTCGATGCGCTCTGCGAGGACGGCTACATCATCGCACAAGAATATTTGTCTGAAGCTTCCAAAGGAGATACCAGACTCTTTCTGATGAATGGCCAGCCGCTCAAGTACAAAGGTAAGTATGCGGCCTTCCGCCGTGAAAATACGGAGGATGAGGCCACCAGCAGCTTGCATCACGTCGGCGGCACGATGACGCAGACCGAAGTTACCGACGAGATGCTGGAGCTGGCCGAGATGGTCCGTCCGAAATTGGTTCAGGATGGTATGTTTTTCGTTCGCCTTGATATTGTCGGCAAAAAGGTTATGGAGATTAACGTGTTCAGCCCTGGTGGTTTGG
>CAZISK010000345.1:0-7993 GCA_964541355.1 uncultured Candidatus Obscuribacterales bacterium | reverse complement strand
CTTTCGGGGCTAATCTGGTGAGTTTGAAACAATCCGTTGTGCAATTGGCTGCCTCGAAGGGCTTTAGCAATACGGTTATCGGGGCGCTGGAGCCGATGACGGCAGAGCTCGAGCATTATCGATATTGGCTTGAACGCGGATTTGCCGCCGGAATGGAGTACATGAAGCGCAATCCCGAGTTTCGCTCGTCCCCGCAGTTGCTCTATCCGGGAAGTAAGTCGGCGATTATCGTCTCTGTAAGCTACTATACCGACAAGCCGCCGTCACCCGGACCATTCTTCGGAAGTGTGGCTCGGTATGCTGTTGGGCTGGATTATCATGCCGTGATCAGGCGTAAGTTGCGCGAGCTTCGAGACGCGCTTTCCGAACAGTTGGGCTTGAGCATAGCCGGCAAAGCCTGCACCGATGATGTCGCTTTGTACGAACAAGGTTTTGCTGGACGGTCGGGCTTGGGATTTGCTGGAAAGAATACGCTCATAATTGGGCCGAAGCTCTCCGGCAGCTATAATTTCGTCGCCGAGCTGTTTATCGATGTGGAGCTGGAGCCGGATATTAAGTACCGGGGCACTTGCGGTCAATGTTTTCGTTGTGGCGATGCTTGCCCAACCAATGCCATTGTCGAGCCCTATAGCGTCGATGCAAATCGTTGTATATCCTACCTGACGATCGAGAACAAGGAAGGTATTCCTCTGGATTTTAGAAACGGGCTTGGTGACTGGGTCTTCGGTTGTGATATCTGTCAGGAAGTTTGTCCTTACAATCAGAGACCGCCTGTAACTCCCTGGGAGGAGTTCCGTCCAGATTCCGGCGTTGGGCATTACCTGTACCTTCCCGCGCTATTGGATATCCCTGATGATGATGCGTTTCGCCTCCGCTTCGGCCACACGCCCTTACGCAGACCCCGCCGTCGCGGCTTGTTAAGGAACGCTCTGGTGGTTCTTGGTAATCAACTCCGCCAATTGAGTGCCGACCATCAGGCGGTATCACCGGTAGTGCAGCGCTTGCGTCGATTTTCCCAGGAAGAGACAGACCCGATGCTACAAGAGCATGCGAACTGGGCGCTGGCACAGGCATAGATGCTAACTGCGGTTACCGGTGGCAAAACCGTTCCCGTCATTTGCGATTTCCCATGTGAGGAGCATGTCAAATCGGTTTTTACCAGCTAATGAAAAGGACGGCTTTGATAGCCGTCCTTCAATGCTTGCGTGGCAAAGTCACCTTCTACACGGTGAACATCTGTCGGGTTATTGTGAAGCTGTCTCCCCAGAAGCGAGAGTTGTCCATGATCATAATCAAGTGTTTTTCCTCGCTGGTCTTTTGGGAAACCACCAGTTTCATATCGGATTTTGGGTCGTGCTGTAGAAGAGCTTTGTTGACCAGATCGACAAGTGCAACTGGCCCCTCTGTCTGCATTTCGCGAGCATTAACTTTAAAAAGCCTCATGAACTCTTCAAACATGCCGGCATGTAGAAGGTGAACCAGCTCATCCACTTTGTCTGCTGATAGCTTCCCCTCTTTGTGCATCTGTAAAATCCTCTAAAAAGACCCTATTTCTCACTATGCCCGGAGCCTGGCTATTTCAATCTCCTGACAGCTGCGCCATTCTCGATACCGTTCTCGACCTTCCCGATAACTTTCCCGATAACTTTGCCTGTCGCCACTATCGAGAGCAGATGCCAAGTTGTGGACTGAGCCCGGGTTTGACATCATAATTGGACCGTCAACAGCCTTCGGCTAAGGTACATATGAAACTAAATCAGTTCTTTCCAATATCGGCATCATTGGCTCTTCTCGTATCCGGCTGCACCGTGGTAGAGCCGGGGGAGGTCGGAGTGAAGGTTAGCATGGGTCGCATGCAAAAAAACCTACTTACCCAGGGTGTGCAAGGATACTTACCGGGATTGGATACGATCGTTCACTACTCAGTAAAACAACAAACTCTAACCGGCAAGGCTATTCCGCTCACAGCAGACCAACAGCCGATCACGATGGAATACAAAGTCCTGTACAACGTTCCGCAGAGTCAGGTGCTGACGCTGTACGAGAATTATGCAGGCGATCCGTTCACCCAACTCGTCGAACCGCAGATTCAGGAAGCATTCAGGCAGGTAGTTTCGCAGTACAAAGCGGATCAAGCAACAAAGAAGGTCAATATAATCAAAAACCAGGTCCTGGCCATGACGAGAGAAAATGTCAAAGGACTGGTCAACGTCGTCGATATTCCAATCACTCATGTCGACCTGCCTGAGGTGCTCCAGACTGCAATTGCGCAAAAGCAGGTTATGGAGCAGCAGGCATTGCAAAAGCAATACGAGCTCGACAAAGCCAAAAAGGAAGCTGAGATTACCATCGCCAACGCCGAAGCGCAAGCGCGATCGATAACTTTGCAGACTCAGGCTCTCGAAAAATCGCCCGCCTTGATCGAGTACGAGAAGGTCAAGAAATGGGATGGAAAGCTACCGGACACCTTCATTTCGGGCGGCGCCGCCAATACGCTTTTCCAGCTTAAATAGCTCGAGCAATCTCAACGAGGAGAAGCGGTCTACCACTTCCATGGCACTTCGGCGAGCTCTTTCTCTCTCTTTTCGCCCCATCTGCGAAGACCGAACAATTTTAGGTAGGCGGGATGATGGCCGCCTTGCGGCCCGGTGTAGTTGATTGCCGTGATCTCGCTCGAGGAAGCCAGTTGAAGTACAGGCGGATAAAGCGTCTGCTCGAATCTATCGAGCAGGTATGACGGATCGTCTTGTTCTTTCCCTGCAGTGCTGGCTCGTAGTCGCCTGAGCAACAGATTGTGGGGCTGTTCTTCTTCCAGAACTTGTTTTACCGTCTCCACTGAAGGCAAAGAAAGAAGATGATTAGCTAAGTCGAACAAATCTTCTTCGCCGAAGACGCTGGCATTATCACGGGCCGTCTCGAGGCACTTGCGGAAATTGTAGTATTCACCCATCTGAAAATTGATAATTGCAAGCGTACCGTGTGCCGCAGCATTGAATGGGAACCACTGCAGCACGCGGTCGGCAGCGGCGCGAGCCAGGTTGTATTCCTTCGATGAATAGAGATCGATGCAATAGCCCGACAGGAAGCTTATCTTTTCGGACGGGTTGAAAAAGCGAAATGGCTCGAAAACGCAATCTGTTAGCTGTCTTTTCATGACCTCCAGCGCATCGAATGAAACCAATGGCAGATCGAACGAGACATTTCTTAGCGTCCTGCAAAAGGACAGATTCATGAAGTCGTTGTCTGTTGCGGTATGCGTTGAGAGTCGTAGTGATACCAGCGATGGTAGCATCGAGATAATTGAGAGTGCTTTGGTTCTGAGACTCTGACCGATGGCCTCTAGATAGGTTAGTCTGGGCAGGTCGTTGAGCATGGAGAACCCCTCATCGCTGGCTCGCGTCGCGATTACATGAAGACCGTCCAGCCGCTCAAGATTCCGCAACGCGCTCAAACCATCGTCGGTAATCGAAGCCCTGTCAATAATGAGCCAATCAAGACTCTTTATTTTGGAGATCTGTTTGAGCCCTTCGTCGGTAATTGCCGTTTCGACAAGGTGAAGTTCTCTCAGGTCCCTGCACTGAGTGAGAAGCTCCGCACCAACGTCGGAGAAGCAACCGCCGTAGGCTATCATGCTTCTTAGAGTAGGGAGATCGTCCTGGTGGTCGCGAATCTCCGTATCACCCCAAGAGCCATAGACCGCTTCTACTTTCATAGAGCCACCCTCATTCTGCACTTACCGGAAGATCACATTTGATATTCCCATTTTAGGACGTAAATTCCTGATCGCGGGAGAACAATGAGCCTGGTTTTTGTCCGTTTCACGCCCGCCAGCGCTCTGTCAGCCAGGATACGTCAGTCGATTGGCGAATATCACCAGCTGCAGCTCGAGTATTGTCAGATCACATTCCGGCGCGGGTAGTCCGTCGTCGATCGGAATCTGTGACGCGGCGAGCGTCGTCAGGAAGCTGGAGTCAGCCGCGGCACCCTGTGACGTTGCGGGCGTCGTCACAGCACAGGAATCTGAGATTGTCAGATCACATTCCGGCGGTTAGTCCGCCGTCGATCGGGATCACGGCACCGGTGACGTAGCGGGCGTCGTCGGAGCAGAGGAAGAGCACTACGGAAGCAACTTCTTCCGGCTCGCCTACCCGCAACATCGGTATGTTCGCTTTGACGAATTGTTCCAGGACTTCGGCACCGCTTTTACCTTTTCGATGGCCGACCTCTTCATTGAAGCGTTGGCAAAGGGGAGTTCTGATACAACCGGGGCAGATGCAGTTGGCTCGGATACCCTTGGCGGCATAATCGAGCGCGATCGAGCGAGTCAGATGAACGATGCCCGCTTTTGAGGTGCTGTAGGCGGCGTTGACTTTGATGCCGCGGATGCCGGCGTCGGACGCGTTGTTGACGATGACTCCAAATCCGGTATCAGCCATCACCTGACAGCAGCGCTTCGACATCAAGAAGGTGCCTCTAAGATTGGTATCGATGACTTCATCCCAGCTGCTGTCTTCGGTTTCCAACAAAGGTGAGATGAACTCGACTCCGGCGTTGTTGAATAGATAATCAAGGCGGCCGAACTGTTGGACTGCTGCATCGACAGTCTTCGCCGAAGTCAGAGGCTCTTTGATGTCGCCTATGACAAGGGCGCATCTTCCGCCAAATTGTCGGGCCTCATCGTCCAGCGCTTTGAGCGCGCCGCCCGAGATGTCCACCCCGACGACGGCAGCCCCCTCGCGTGCAAATGCAAGAGCTGTAGCCCTGCCGATCCCGGAGCCGGCCCCGGTTATCACAGCAACTCGATCCTTGAATCTCACAGTTAGTCTTTCTTCGGCTTGTTGATGAGCTCGGTAAGAGAGTCGATGATCACTTTGTCCGCTTTATGTTGCCAGTCAAGAGCGGTTAGCAATTCCGATCTCGACATAAAACCATGCGAAAGAATCAGTTCGCCCAGCGGCTTACCGGAGGTCTCCTGCTCTTTGATGAGCTCTTCCAATTGGATGACGGTAATCTTGCCGTGCTTGAGAAGAATCTCGCCGAGCTTCTCAGGACGGGTGAGAATGTCCCACTTCTCCTCTTCGCTCAGTCCGTGAAGTCCTGATGATTGGTCGCTCATTTGGTTCATCCTCGCTTTGCCACCATTGTAAGCGGCTATGTTGGCAAAAATACCTAAACGAATTTAAATCCTGACAATCAATACGATGCATTGATTCAATCAAGCCTTTACGACAACCGGCTTCACGGGACGCTTTGCGACGATCTCGCGCCAGTAGGCGAGCAGGCAGCTGGCGTTGAAGATTGAGGAATAGGTTCCGGAGATGATTCCGATTAGCATCGCGAATACGAAATCTTTCGTGGTCGAGCCACCTAAGAGATAGAGGGCGGTGAGTGTAAAGACAACCGTCAATGACGTGTAGATCGAACGAGCCAACGTCTGGTTGACGCTGTCGTTGGCGACGTCGCCGAAGGTTTTCTTCCTGTCTTTTCCGGTCTCGGGATCTTTTACTTTGCTGCCGACCAGCTTGGCGTTTTCCCTGATGCGATCAAACACCACGATTGTGTCGTGGACGGAAAATCCAATGACGGTCAGAACGGCGCTTATGAACAAGCTGTCGACCTCTGTGCCGAGAAAGATACCAAAGAGGGCATAGAATCCACAGAGTACTATGACGTCGTGAAACAAGGCGGCGATGGCGCAGAGAGCATAGTCGAATTGATAGCGATAGGATATGTATGCCACCATCATTCCGAGTGTGGCGAAAAGCGCAATTAAACCGTTGGCGAGGAGCTCCGGTCCAATCGTGGCGGTGACTTTGTCGACCGACAATGCCTGGAATTTTCCGCACTGCGCCTCGAGGGCGCTGTCGAGCTTGCGCTTCAGCGCTTCGTCGTCGAGAGCTCTGGTGCGCATGACAATCACCTCTTTGTTCGAGATGAACGCTTTCTGCGCTTGCGAACCGGTCAATCCGACCTCTTCCAGCACGTGGCGAACATGGTCGAGATCAAGCGGTTTTTCAAACTGATACTGCAGTATTGAACCACCGGTGAAGTCGATTCCCGGCTTCAACGGGGCGTGGAACTGGGCATAGCAGAGAATGATTCCTACTATGCCTGGCAAGGTAAGAATTGCGGAGATGCCGAACCAGGTCCATCGATACTTGACGATGTCTACATGAATACGCTTCACAGTATTTTTGCCTCCCCGGTTTTCACTTGTGGGCTTCGCTTCGATTCGTACTTGTGCCCGAAAAGCCCCATCGTACGCGGCACCAGGTGCAACAACGTTCTGGTTGCAGTGATGGCTGTGAACATCGAGACCGCCACACCTATTGCAAGCGTCACGGCAAATCCTTTCACCACCGAAGTTCCGAACATCATCAACACCGCGCACGCGATCATGCTGTTGGCGTTACTGTCCCAGATTGCCGAGAAGGCATGTTTAAAACCATCTTCAATTGCGCTGAATAACGGTCTTCCCGCAGTAAGCTCTTCCTTGGTGCGCTCGAAGATCAGAATGTTGGCGTCGACCGCCATCCCGATCGACAGGATGAAACCGGCTATACCAGCTAGTGTCAGCGTCACCGGTATGTAGGAGAAAATCGCCAGCGTCGCCAATGTGTACAGGATCAGTGCGATATCAGCTATCAGTCCGGGAATCCCGTAAATGACAACCATGAATACCATGACTGTCGCGATACCGATGAGACCTGCCACCATACTTTTCTCGATCGAGTCTTGACCGAGAGTGGCGCCCACGGTTCGCTCTTCCAGGATTGTAATCGGCACAGGAAGTGCGCCGGCATTGAGTTTGACCGCGAGATCAACAGCCTGATCTTTGGTGAAACTGCCGGTAATCTCACCGTGTCCACCCATGATAGGCTCTCTGACCGTGACGCCGGGATACTCTTGAACCGGCAGCGGCCGACCGTCCGGACCTCTTTCTGTCGGCTCACCATCGAGAAAGATCCCGATCTGCTGGCCGACGAGACGTTTGGTCAGGGCGCCGAATTTTTTGGCGCCTTCCTCTTTAAATTCGAAATTGACGTGCCAGGTGCTGCCGCCTGCCATCGGAGTGGCTTGGGCGCGTTTGAAATCAGCGCCCGTCAGACCTACATCTTTCCAGGTCTTCTCTGCTGAGGGGCTGACCGAAAGCTCTTTAAACTCCAGCAAGGCGGTAGTACCGATGCGGTCTTTCGCTTGTTGCGGATCCTTGATACCAGGCAGCTCCACAATCAAGCGATCTTTGCCGGCTCTCTGAACCATCGTTTCAGACACACCTAGGCTGTTGATACGGTTATTGATAACGGTTTCGACGCCATTCATGACCGCCGGTGTGATCTCTGGCACCTGTGGCGGTGCCGGCTCCGCTTTCAAGAGCAACTGCGAGCCGCCGCGCAGATCGAGGCCGAGTTTGAGGCTGGTGAAGAGCACATACTCTTCTTCATTGCCGGGGATTCTAAATGTGGTCAACATCTGAATGTTGTTGGCCTTGCCGGCATTCTCCTTCTCCTCTTTGAGCACGTGCTCACGTTCGTAGAAGTTCATCTTTTCGTAGCGGGGCAAGGCTTTAACGCGCTTCTCCACCTCCTCACCAATCTCATACGGTGGTAGATTCGCCAGATATTGCCAATCTTTAACCGTCTTCAGTGGCGCTACTTGAAACAAGGTCGTAAGAGACAGAGCGAGCGCTAAAACTACGGCAAACGGTTTCCAGTCTAGCTTGGGCAAGGAGCCTCCCCATGGCAGGAACTGCCATCAAACGATTCCATCAAGGAATAGTGATCATCGACACAAGGCTGAGAGGCGACTAATGGTCCACCTGGGCTATGTAGTCAACAACCCATTTTAACCTTTCCTATAAAGGAGTAAGGGCCTATACAATAGGATGTGACCTAATTCCATTTCATCTAGGCTATCGAAAAGCAACCCAGGCAAGTCACACCGGGAATAATGCCGAATCGATTTTTATTGGAAAAACCTTGTAACTATACCG
>CAZISK010000344.1:0-7995 GCA_964541355.1 uncultured Candidatus Obscuribacterales bacterium | reverse complement strand
CCCCCGAGCCTGGGGATGTCGGAATCATCTTGTCCCGTGCTCCGGACGGCGGCGTCTGCGGGTCCTGGCAGCATGTTCTGCGCGCCACGTTTTTTCCGCTCGGACAGAATGAACGAATACTAAGTATCAACAATACCAACACAAAAGGAAGAGCGCTCTCCGACTTGGAGAGACTCCTGCGCGGGAAGGCTGGCGAGCCGGTCAAACTGCGAGTTCTAACTCTGGATAGTGGCGAGTGCAACGAGCACGTCCTGACCATGAAGTCTGTGGTAAGCCCGCATATTTACAGTTCCATGCTCAGTGCATCCAATAATTTCAATAGCCCGCAGACATTTGGCAAAAACGCCAAAATGGTTGCGATGTTTTGCCATCTGGGCGGTGCCGATCAGTATGCAGCGGCTCTCTACATCGATATCCTCAAAGGACAGCCTTACAGGCGGCAGAGAGATCGCAACGAACTGAAGATAGAATCACTTCCTGATGCCATCAAGTTCTTCGATGAGGTCGGTTTGTTCGAGCAATCAGACGCAGCGGTCGAGCAAGCACAGACGATAGCTAACGAAACAGGTCGGGCCTTTTCCGAGAACGATTTGCGTGGGTTGCTCGAAGCCGCAACATATCTTGGACGCACGGGAAGAACCGATAGGTCGGAACGCATTTTTCAGGGACTTCGCGCGAGGATTGGAGATGGCATTCCGTCTCAGAAGCAGTTGCTTCTGAGTTCATACGCAGCGTTTCTCAAAGAGGCGCGCGGTGCGCGCGATGCCTTGCCTGTCTATGAGGAGCTAGATGCGTTTCTCAACAAGCACAACATGCACAGTTGGGCAGATCTTCATGAGGTGGCCGAATTCTATTATGCGTTCGGCGACTTCGAGAAAGCTGAAAAAGCATATCGCCGAGTTGTTAATCCGCCAGGCAAAGATGGAGGTCTTGGCGCTCCTGTCGGTCTGGCTCGCTCGCTTCTTGCTCAATCCAAATCGGCGGAAGCTCTCAGCGTCTTGAGCAACGCGAAAGCTGACTTTCAAAAACGATTCAATGACGAACAAATCACAGAACTAGAGCGCGCCGTCGCGCCGAGTCTTAGCGATGTGGAAATCAATTTGGGACGTTGCTATCTTGCTTTAGATCAAAATCTGGAAGCAAAACTTGCTTTTGGTAGCGCAATCAACCGAATTGAACTGGACTTAGGAGAAGACAATCCCTGCCTGAAGGAGCCGCTTGCTCAATTGGCTGAGGTCGATAGAAGGCTCGGCGAAAATGCTGAAGCTGATGTGCTGGGAAAAAGAGGTGAGCGCCTTCCAGGTATCATCGGAACGGACACCCTAGTGTCGACGGACTGGTACCAGGCGCAGAAAGCGTACGACCAGCTTGTCGCAGGCTCTCCTTCAAAAGCCGAAAACATGCTCGGCAAATTGATTGATGCGGAGTGCAGTCGTGCTGACCACGAACCACACAGCATCAATAGGCTAATCAATCTCTCAAAGCTGTGCTTCGAAAAAACAAATCCCGGCAAATTGAAACAGTCTTTAGAGCGATTGGTGCCGCTCGTCGACGCTCCCATGTTTCGTCCTACCAAGCTTTATCTGTTGGGCGAATTGGCATTTTTGTCAGATTCTCTTGGGGAGAACCAAGAGGATGCATGGATCAAATTCGAACAGTGCCTCAGCGACTTTCAAAACCGGGAGTATCCCAGACTGAATGATCAGAGCCGCAGCAAGGCAGAAATAGAAGGGAACGAGATGCAACGTATTCGATACCACGCTCTCGTCTATGCGTTCGGGGGAGAGCCAGCCAAAGCGGGGCGAATGCTCAAAAGACTCATTGACCGATTCCCGAACGCTGGTTATGGGAAATCCGTGCTTCTTGGACAACTCGCTCTTGCTCAGTTACAAAATGGTGACGCTGCTGCATGCAGCGGAACCCTCGATGATGCCTTCGGAGCGGTGCCTCAGAGGCTGGGGACAGATTTCTATGACAAGGTCGTTCAAATTGCTGACGGATATTACACGAGAGGCAAAGGATCCGAGAGCATCCGGATACTTAACAGCGCGATAAGCAGCCTTACCACGAATGGTAACTCACTGATACCAAACGACGACATCCTTATTGCGAAGATTGGCGAGATCGAGAACAACCTCGGGCACTACACAGAGGCAGAACAAATTCTTCGGAAAGCGAAACTTGAAGGCGCTTTCCCTCACAGGGAGATTGTGGAGGAACTCGGGCGCTCGCTGGAGATGCAGAAGAAGTTCAGCGAAGCCTTAGCGCTCTATATCAATACAGCCAGAACGGCACGCCGATTTGGTAAACCCACTAACGAATTCAATCCGTTGGAAAGGGCACTGAAGCTCATAGATCAAGGGACTGCAGTAAACCCCGAAGATGTTACGGCTCTCATAGGGATTTCAACTGAGCAGCGTGGGCTTATTGCAGACCCCATATTTCTGAAGCAAGTTTTGGATATCACCAGATCACGTGACACAAAAGATTCTCGTATTCCGCAATTGGAGAGGTTGTTGGCTGAGTATTACTCCGGCACCAAAGACAACGAGAGCGCAATCACATACATGAAGTCTGCCATAAGCAAATTGGGTGGCTCGCCGGAGCGCGTCACTTATGATTGCCTACTGGAACTTGCAAACTTTCAGGTTGGCAACAAGAGTTATGCCGAAGCGACCGAATCAGTCTTGCGTGCACTATCCCTTCCGGGCGCAGCAGAATATCTGAGATATGCTAATCATCCTGGTACGGAGCGCGCTTCGCTGCTGCTATCGAGTCTGCAAGCGGCCGGGCAGGACGATGCGGTAGAAGCGATACTAAAAAAGAACATTCAGGTAAGGGAAGCTGGTTCGGCTAAAACAGGTGACCTTGCGCTGGTGGAGAAGGGACTGTTAGCAGAATTCTATGCAAAGCACCGGCGCGTTCCGGAGTCGCAACGACTGGTTGCTGATGTCCTTAATAAGCTGGACACTGTTCAAGGCGAGATATGTCAAAAGTGCGACGCCCTCGATCCGGGCAGTGTCGTAAGCGTCATGCTCTGGGTCGTCGATGGATACTTGGAGTCTGGGAGTGTAGCTGAAGCGGAGGGGCTAGCCAAACGCTTGTTAGCAATTCAGCAGAGGTGGCTCGGAGGGAAAAATCCGCAATTTGTGGAGACATATTTGAGACTGGCGGCAGTCTATCGAGCAAAGAAGCAGGTTGATGGTCGAGGGGCAGTGCTCCAGAAAGGACTCGACATTGCGTGCTGGAACTTCGGTTCACAGAGCAGACGAACGGTGCCAATCCGTGTCGCGACGGCCGATTGGCTTCGAGAGATTGGTCGTAGCGATGAGGCGGAAAAGGTTTCAACACTCCATCAAATACTAGCAGACAGTCCAGCCGACAAAGCTCTCTACGGACCGGACTATGTCTACCGTAGCCATTCACCGCCTCCCGCCACCTACGCGGACAGTGCTGAAGGTCCTTTGAAGGACTGGCTGCGGGACACCATTGTGGCTTCTGGTGAAGGCAGCGCGGAGGCGGAACAGGTCCTAAATCGACTCGTCAAGTTTTATCGAGATCGATCCAAGTTCGCCACTGCAGAAGAGTATCTGCTACGCAAGCTGCGAACTGCCGAATTTATCGAAGGACGATCCTCGCGGAAGAGATCTGCTTGCATGTGCGAACTTGCGACACTGAGTGATCTGAATGGGAAACACGAAGAAGGCTTGTCTTGGCTTAAGAAAGCAGAGGATGCTGACTTGAACTTGAACTCAGAGCGAGCATTGCCGAAAGACTTGATGAGGTACGCTTCAACTCACCTTCAATTGCACGAAAAAAGTAAAGCAGCGGATCTCACTGTCCGAGCCGCCAAGAAGTTTCTGGGCAATCCGCCGCCGCCATTCTACGAGCGAAATAATATGCAGGAGTGTGTCGAACTCCTTACGAAAACAGGGCAACTCGACCTTGCGGCGGCTCTAGCGCAAAAGCTTGAAGCAATGACGAAAAGGCAGCACGGTCTGATCGACGAGAGCTTTAATAATAAGCCGATGAAGCTGATACCAGGAAAGCCATAGATTCATTCGGAGTTCACTAGGTCCGCCATCTTAGAGTTTTCATCCAGATGGCTAATTCTCGGCTATTCTGTGGAGAAAGGAGTTAGTGCGTGCACCCAAGACCAAGAAGACTATCGCCAGCATTCGCACTGACTGTTGTGGCGGCGACGGCAGTCCTGATGTTTGTGGACAGTCCGTCACTCGCGTATGTCGTAGATCTTGAGGCACATAACCCGGACTTCCGGAGATGTTCTGGTTTTCCGGTCGGCATTACCGATAGCGCCGGCAAGAGGATCATTCCGCCCAAATACTCGCGCATCGACTACCTGGGGCATGGAATCTTTATGGCGTGGGGAATCGATCCAAAGAACAAGTGGATTTGCGCTAGTGACAGGCATATTTTCGACAAAGACGGAAATGAATTAGATCTCCATGTCCCAGCCGGGTCGACAGCCTTAGGCATTCTCTCTTTCGGCGCGCAGAGCGAAGCAGACGCGGACATTCAATTATCGAGCATTCCGTCCGACGCGTTAATCCGAATTGCACGTGATGGGAAATTCGGCATCTGCGACGGACTGGGAAACACCGTTCTCGACACGAAGTACATAAGAATCTCAACGGGATCAGGGGATCTAGTTTCCCTGACTTCAGACGAGCGCGACGATAAAGGGAATCAAAAGCAGTTCGCCTTCAACGTGCGAACAAGAGAGCTAACAACACTCAGTCCGACTATTTCGTCTTGGGGCTTTGAGCATTCAAGCGAGGGATTGATCGGTTTTGGAGTAAATGAGCGCAAAGGCAGTCCACGTTCATACCTAAATCTGGATACAAAAACCTGAATGGCAAGATAGTTATAGGTCCGCGATTTTTTGAAGCTGGGCCCTTCGTCAACGGTGTCGCCACGGTAAGGGTTTTTACTCATAGAGCGAAACACGACACGCAGCGGCGAACAATCAACCGGAAGGGCGTCTATGTTTCGCCCGCTGATATGGATGTCGAACAGTTTTACGGTCACTACGCTGTCGCTCGATCCGCGTTTGGCAATGACTGGCGCCGGGGCGTAGTGAATCGCAAATTTGAATATGTGATAACGCCGCAGTACGATGAAATCGAGCCTCTTTCCAGCTTGAGACCTGGTTTCAAGTCGGCTAGCGCCCCGTCACGCTACAGAGACGACCCCAAACTTTTTATTGCGAAGAACGGACCGAATGCAGTTGCTGTATCGCCCCAGGGTAAGCCTATTTTCAGGTTCCCAGAGGGCTTCTGCAATATTACCTACAGTGGCGATGGCGTTTTGCGAGCGCACAACTGCCACGCTCTTTCTACCGAGTGTTTGTACTTTAACTTGAGCGGGACACTCATCGCAAAAACCGAAGAACCCCATCTCGAATACGAAAATAATGACACCAACAAGTGGATGCCCTTCAATCGTGTAAGAATTACAGTCGGGGCAGACGATGGCCGATTTGATAGCGAGCGGTGGACGCATTATTGGATGACACGGACCGAATCTTGGTCGCGTTTTCTCAAAGACTTCAACCTGATAGGCATGGATAAGACCGAGATTGAAAAACAGCTTGGTCGGGGTTCGGCAGCGCGTTTTCCATCGCCAAACCACTTCATGTTCGGCTTCAACGGACCACCCCCTCTGCGCGCCACATCTGATTCGGTAAACTATCCATTGACGTCGGGTGGCTGCACTCCCGATAGCGGGCTGTTCGTGCAACTCACTTACGAGCACAACAAGCTAGTAAGCTGGTGCTTTGCTGCAGGAAATAGGCGCTCCGAGGAGTACAGAACTAATATGGTTTTCAACCGAGTGGGCGTGCTGAGCGGCTTTCCGTCAGACAAATTCCAGTCAATGAAGCCAAAGGCTGAATAAAATTGCCACGCGTTTAATGCGTGGATTCGTCCTGGAGCTTTGAGACAACCTGGTTAGTCAGAATGCGTTCATGAGAATCGCGGTCTCCAGCGATCAGAGCTTCCGCACCTTGGGCGTTTGGGTTCTCTGGTTTCGCCTTGCACCTCTTGAGCACCACATGCAGTGCCAGCGGAAATCCGGCAGCACTCAGAATGTAGAATAGTCCCGCCGGCAAAAACAGCAGCGAACCAAATCCAGCCGAGTATCGTATGTTGTGAATCTCCCATCCGAGAATCATAAATCCCGCAACAGAAAGCATTAGTCCGCAGAGTGTGACGAGTAAGTTGTGATGGAAGTTACTTTGGCTGCTCCAACTAACCGCGCCCTCTTTGGCGAATCTGCGACGGATAGCTATGTGCAAAATCAGCGCTAGCCAACACCCGGCGCCGCCATACAAAAGCGACCATTGCCCCGTAGCCCAGTTGAGTTGATATTGAATGGCCGCCCACAAACCATAAACGATCAGTGTCAAACCGAGATAAGCGAAAAACAAAAACGCTTTCTTCGTCATCACTCGATGAACCCAAGTTCCTTAAGTAGTTTCGATTGTTTCTCGTCGGGAACAAACTGCCCCGTACCGGAGAACCTTCCCAGTTCGACTATGCGCCCCTCTTTTTCCGCAGCAGGATGATTACTTGCTTTGTCGTTAAAATCTGCGCAATAGAGCAGCAGTTTATTGTCCGGAGCAGGAGTGAGCAAGAATTCTTTGAACGTACCGCTCCCCGAAAACGGCCCCACATGAATGTCACCATCCAGTTTGTGGGCGGTTGTCAGATCGGGTTCCGAGAAAATGTCATAGCCCATACCTTTCCGATATGGGTGTGAATGTCCGAAATCTGTGACCCTCATTCCGTGATCTTTCAACTCGGTTACGCCGACAGTCTCCTGCATTTCGAATTCGCCAAACTTGAAGCCGGGGTTGTACCATAGGCTTGATTCGTACAACTTCCCATCCTTTTCGCCGATCGCAAAATTGAACTCGCCGATGTTTCGTCGAGGATCATTCAGCACGCTCTTGTACGTTTCGAGTACAGCTTTTCCAACGCTCGGTATTGGGTGCACGGAACCTGAGCGATCCCAGCTTTCAACGTAATCCTTTGCTGGCTTCACCTTTAGAAACTCGCCGAGTTTAAAGATGAAATTGACAGGTGCGCCTGCCGACGGGCTATGCGCGTCCGATTGCTGGCTTGGATTCTGAGCAACGATGTCCGTTGCCGGATAAGTGTGCTTGCCTATTGTGACCGTCTGTTCGCCCGTAATCGGGTCGGTCTTGAGAAGCTGATCTTTTGACCCAAAACAGTGCTGAATACCATCCATCAAGTTTTCCGCAGTTTGTCGCACGAACTCGCTAGCCTTTCGCGTCATGTAGCTGATCGAGAATTCGGCTTGTAGGCGCGCCGTTTCTTCCGGCGAATGATCTCCCTGCAAGGCTTGTTTTAGCCCCAGGAGAAACGATGGTCGGGGTTCATAGGCCGGACGCTCGCCTTCGGCCGTAATCAGCTTGCCGCTTTCCTTGTCTTCGATGCAAAATTCAGAGACTGATTTGCCTGCTGCACTCAGTCGGTTGTCCCCCGAGCCAGAAAATGACTTAAAGTGAGGCTCGTACGCCACGGACATAGCCTCGCCAGTGATGCTCTCACCAGCAACTTTGGGAGTTGTCTGCACATCAGTTTGAGCTAGTTTGCGTTCTCCGGCGTCGCCCGAGTCAGGTTTCGGCATGTCAGACCTCCGCATAGCTATCTGCATTATGCCCACCTGGGTCCATTGCCGCTGTATGATGCTTTCAACAGCTGTGTGGTTTTGCGGTCGGAGATAAGCGCTGGGCTGTGGATGTCCCAAAATGAACGAGCCAAAGGAGATGCAGCGTGTCCGATGATCTCGCCACCGAAGTCTCACCGCCGAAGGTGACCTTCGATATTTTTGTTGGCGCCGGAATTAGCATCGCGGCTGTCGTCGGCTCATTCTTCTTTTTCAAGCAAGCCGAGTGTTTCATCGATCACTCACCGCAGCACAGTTTGCAGTTCGCGATCAGCGCAATCG
>CAZISK010000343.1:0-8000 GCA_964541355.1 uncultured Candidatus Obscuribacterales bacterium | reverse complement strand
TAAATCCTTAACTATTCCCCTGCTGTTATTGTCTGCGGTCAACGTTACACAAAGGTAACTTGGGACCCAGTTAATCCATCAAGTCCCTCTTTGCTGAGAGAACCCTAGCAATGAGGCTTTTCCGCAAAGAGGGGCGGGATAGAGACACCGGGACCGCCGGCTTCCAGCAGGCATCGAGCAGGATTGAGAACCTTACAGTTGAAATTGCTAGCCTGGCCGCCGACTGGCAGTAACTAATGGGTAACAGTTCCTGGTTACTTTTGCGTCAAGGGCGGCAGTCACGGCAATGAACTACAGGAGGGCGAAATGGCAGATGAACTAGACCTTTTATTCAGCATAGATTCCAGAGTCCCGGAGTTGCAGGCACCAGCAGCTAAAGAGCGCCCAGAACTCTTCAATGAATTGTTCTTCGCGGCAAAAGAAGCAAGTTTTCGTCCTATAGAACTACCGGTGGTTCTCTTTGAAGATAAACTAGAACAGACTCCAACCAAATCCGACGAAGTTACTAAATTGATATGCTCACTGCAATCGGATGTTTATCAAGAGAGGATCGCCGCTAAAGATCAATTGATCGCAATGGGTCCCTCAGTTTTGCCGGCCCTCGAGGCTGCGAAGAAACAGCTGGATCCTGCTGCTAACAACAACGATTTTCTCAAACATTGTGACGATATTCACAAGGCCATCGACAAAAAGGAATCATACAGGAAGGCAAGCGAGTTACTAGCGAAAGTAGATCCGACCGGCAAATTACAAGGCAAAGACAGAGAAAACGCAGTTGAACTAATTAGATCCTTAACCGAGCCGAACTTGAACAATTTCCAGGCTCTGTTAGGTAGACTGAGTGAAAAAGCTCTTGCAAAAAACATTGATGTGTACAAAGCTCTTTTCGACCAATTCGGTTTGCAATTCGAGCACGTGGATACTGGTAACGTCAATAGCGCTGATGACTTTTCGCTCTGTCGAGTGACGAGCCAAGACGGCAAGACACGGCTCGAAGTGCAAATCTCGAGGACATGGAATGGAAAGACTTTACCATATCCAACGGCGTTACTACACCTTCACCAAAATCGTACTGATGCCTCAGCGGCAGTCATATCCAATGCAGGTGCACTGGCGTTTCCCAGAGAAGATCTTCCGCTGGAAAACGATGAAGACCTCCGCACTTTGCTCGGCACAAATCCAAGAGTCGCACCAAAGTGAAACCAGGAGAGTCACCGACGGAAACAAAAACGTAGACAGCACCAGGTGCGATGCTAAGGCACAATCACATGTCCATTGGCTCTAGTGGCTTTTCTGGTGCAACCATGCATACTGATCTCATAGATACTCCCGTTTCGCAGCATAGAATCTAAATTGATTGGAGAAGTATCAATGGTCTGTAGCTCGAAGGTCAAGTCTTAATGCTACCTTGATCAACTTAAGTTGCTCTTTAGACACCTGGCGATCAGTATTGCAAAAATCCCGGGTAGCTAATGATTTCTTAGCGCTCCTGTAACAAACTTCTCGTAATGTACGAGTGTCAATTCGCTGGAGGAGAAAATAATGGTAGAAGCAGGCTTTAATTACGGCGATTCTCAAGTTACACCAAATCAATTCACATCCGAATCTACGATCCAAGCGCAAGCGTGGGGTGCCTTGACAGCGTTGAGTTCAGAAATTAACAAAAAAGTACCACAGGAAGTCCCAGACGGTATGGCCAGAGCCGAAGATTTGCTTGCCCCACAACCAAGACGCAGTGGCAAAGAAGTTGCTAACGATGTTATAGCAGCGGTACTTGACGTGAACGACACTCAGGATCCCGCAAAATTGGATGCGTTGAGGAAAGCTCTCGGCGAATACAAAACTGCGGAGAAGGCAGCCCAATCAGATGAGGACCTTGCAAAACTGCTCGGTTATAGCAGGAACAAAGGCATTCAAGTCTCGCAAAACGAAGATGGCAGCTTCAGTATCGTGATTGGAAACGGCGAGCGAGGAACGACGAACCATCTGATAACGGTACCAAAAGAAGGCAAAATTTCTGTTAGCTCCAAAGTAAACGGTGCCTTTGTACCTGGATACGCAAGCGGCGGCAATCTATCCGAAGCACAAGAAGCGCTCAAGATCAGTTCAAAGGAAAAGAAATAGAGAGTCAAGACGTACGCACGTGCAACTGCTCGTGCGAGACGCCATCAGATATGGTGCAAAGCCGTGCCTCCATCGCAAAGCCGCGCTTGCTCCTGGGCACGGGCCAGAGGCTGCGTATACATACTTATCTAAAACCAATTCATGAATGTGAGACCGTGCCCCAGTCAGCCCACGGTCTCACATCAGCATGTGGAACATTGTTAGCATCCTATATCCACCTGAGATAACTCATACTCTTGACGGTGGCACCACATGGTGACACCTCAGTCGAAAACCATTTTGCCAGGTTTTGATTGTCAGTCCAGTTTATATATGACGTTGATTCTCTTTGGTATTTTACTGACCGTGTCAGGACTGACATTGATGCAATTAGTTAAATCAATCATCCGAAGCGTTCTGATGTTTTGCAATAACCTCACATCCATGTCCGTGACATTGGTATTTTTCAGATTTAGACTCTTTATTGTTCGTGTCTTGAGCAGTTGCGTAAGGTCGATTGCCTGATAACGGGAATCATTAAGTTTCAGAAATTGGATTGGTAAGCGGGCTAACTCGATAAAATCACTTTTTTGTATCGAATACGCTCCAGTTAACTCAACCGCGTCGAGTCCATTAATTGCAGAAAGATCTTTCAAATACTCACCGTTAATCCGTTGGCACCCATTTAAGCAAACTCTCTTGAGGGATGCGAATCTACTCAGACTCTTCAATGTGGTGCCTTTGAATCGAGAACTGGTGATTCTGAGAACTATGAGCTTGGGAAGTGGAACAAACGACGCGAGCTCCGTGTCGGTAAACTGAATCAGTTCAAGATCGCGAAGCTCTGGTTGTTTTTGGAGTTCGTGCAGAAATGTTTTCGGTAAAAGAGGCAAATTTTCACTTGAGACAACCAACGAATCTAATTTGTTAGTCTTTAGGATTCGGGTCATCTTATCGATGTCAGCTTTCGGATTCGAAGTAGCGTGACCAAGAATCGAAAGCTTGCCCTTGCCTTCGTTCCACATGAACATGCCATGTGTCGCCATCTCATATGAAGTCTTCATGAGGCTCTCGGGAGCTTCCGAAGGTAGAGCCGCTCGCTCCCTTTCATCAAAAAGAACTCTGGTGTCCGAATCAACCGATGGAAGGGATTGGTTGTCCAGCCATGATTTCAGCACCACCATCATCATCGTTGTCATCACACCCACTGTCACCAGCCCGCCTACAATTAGAAGATAGATTCGCGCCGAACTCTTTGCCCTGGAGGTTTGTTCCGCGGAGTTACTTTTCTGAACCTCAAAAGATACTGCTTGTAGTGGCACTGAAGAGAGTGCTTCGTACAGAGCGCTGGCGGTGTGAAATCGCATGGCAGGCTTCTTCTCAAGGCATTTCTTGATGATGGCTTCTATGCTCGCAGTCACATCATTGACATCGATGGTAGGGAAGGGCGGTGGGGAATCGTTGAGGTGCATGGAGATTGTTGCAAGAGCCGTTTCACCGCGAAACGGCGGATCACCTCTTAACATGAAATACAACACGCAACCGAGTGAGTATATGTCCGATTGTGCGGTAATAGACTCGTTACGGATCTGCTCAGGACTAATGTATAGTGGACTCCCAACGATGGCACCAGCTTTGGTGACCGTACTGAATTGTTCTTCGGAACCGACAATTTTTGCAATACCAAAGTCAATGAGAATTGCGTGCAGATCATTATTCTCATCTCTGCGAATAATAATGTTGCTTGGTTTGATGTCGCGATGAACGATACCTTTTGAATGAGCATGGCTCAATGCTTCACAGACTTGATTCATGATTGAAATTGCATCCGGCAACGGAAGCGGCATGTCTTTTGAAAAGCAGGCCAGGTCGACTCCTTCGATCAAGTCCAGTACCATGTATGGTTGACCGCGTTCATTGATACCGAAGTCGAGTATTGAACCGATTCCGGGATGGTTGAGTTTCGCCAGTGCCCGAGCTTCTCTTTGAAAACGGAGGAATTCTTCCTCGTTCCAGGTATCGTTGTTGAGAAATTTTAGTGCGACCGTTTTGTTCAGAACAGGATCGTGGGCCTTGAACACAGCACCCATACCACCTTCCGCAAGGGGCTCGATGTTCCCATATCGCTCTGGGAATATGTACTTCTCATTGTCAGAAGATGACGGATTGTTCGCCATACGCTCAAGAATGCTGGAATTGTGAGGATTGGGTGTTGAACTGGATTTGGCGAGCGATCTGCGGTATAGGACGATGCCAGACTCTACACTCAATAGAGTATACCCACTTCTCCAGTTTCGGCGCCATATTCCTGTCTCTTCGATTATGACCTTCAAATCGCGTGCTAAAATCTTACGATTCGGAGGAATTTGCTGTATGAAAAAACTGATGATAGCTATCGCTGCACTTTTGGTCACATCGAACGCTGCGTTTGCAGATGGCGATAAAAAGCTCGAAGGCAAAGTGAAAGTAAAGCGAGAAGAAGCCAAATCAATTGCATTGAAAAATGTTCCGGGAACAATTCTCGATGCAGACTTGGAAAGACGAAAAGGTGTCACGTTTTGGATTATAGATGTAAAACCAACTGCTGGTGCTGCGAACATCACTAAGGAAGTGCGGATAGACGCTAATTCAGGCAGCGTAATTAGCGTCAAGGATGATGTCGAGGACACCGACGACAAGAATGACAAGAACGACAAGGACTAACTAATCTCTCACTTGCGTGGGAGGAAGCGGACGAAGTCGTAAGCGCCAACTGTGGCGACATGGTACGTCTTTCATTGCTGAATCCAAGGATTACGGCAATTTACTCATTTTCAATTGATATAAATATTGTTCTTTCGATCGGCGAAAGTCACACGTCTTCTAGCGCTAGCACTAAGCTGCAAGAGCTACGTTTTCGGTACGAACCTTGTCTATAACTTGAATTTCATCGCCGGCAGCGAGTGCACCGATGCTTTCGGATCTAACGATCAGCTCGACTGCGCCTGTTTTAATGAAGCAGTCGACTGCTTTTCGCTTCTCATCTTCGGATTGGACGGTCACGCCCAACAGCATCGAGCCATTGCTGATCTCACCTTCGAAGACTTCGTGTTCCATGATCGGTCGATCGATCCAATGCAGAAAACCGCAAGTCCAAAGTGCGAAGTAGCCGCATACCACCGCTCCCGAAACCATTGCCATGATTGGAGTGATGAGTTGAAAACTGTCGGTGTATGGGACGGTAGGGGAAGCAACCACTCCGGCCAGACCTCCGATAATCGCGCCCACAGAGCCAGCCGTTATGAAGTGCTTCTTGAGATTATCGTGCAGCGTAGCTGACTTGTAGACAGCATTAACGGTGTTTTTCACGATAACTACATCATCCATGCCTTCGGATTTTAGCGAGGAAAGCGCATTTGAAAAATCAGTGGTTTCGGAAAAAACGCCGTATACGAATGTACTCATAACTTACCTCCGGTTCGATACCTGATATTTTTGGAACTGAGAATTAAATGGATTATCGATAATCGATGATTTCATTATACACACGATTATCGATAATCGATACTGTTTTAATAATTATCGATAATTTGATACACTTTGAATGGTTTCCTCCTCTGAAAGGAGCGATATGTCTATAAAGCGAGCAGCAGCCAGAGATCAAATCAAGGACCTGTTGCTGGAAAGAATCCTTGACGGCACCTATAAGCCGGGCGACCGACTGCTGGAGTTGCAGATAGCTGAAGAGCTAAATACCAGTCAGGCGCCGGTACGCGAGGCTTTACGGTATCTGGAAGCCATGAAAGTGGTCGTGACGGAACCATATAAAGGAACGCGGATTCGCTCGGTTACCGACCGTGAGCTGCGGGAATCTTCTCAGGTTCGTGCTTCGTTGGAGCAGCTAGCGGCTGAGCTCGCGGCGCCGAAGTTCGGCGGCGATGTGAAGGAGCTCGAGAACGAAGCTCGTAAATTCATGGCAGCCGCGAAGAAACGAGATTTTGCCGCTTATGCCGAGCATGACATTGCGTTTCATCGCCTGATCGTACAAGCTTCCGATAACGAGATTTTGCAGGCGACATGGGAATCGATTGTATTGGAATTTCGCTTTCGTAAGACCTTGGACAAAATCGGGGAAGGAAAGCTAGTCGAGTTCGGCAGCGCTCATCTGCCGGTGATAGACCGACTTAAAGACGGCGATGGCAAAGGCGCGGGCAAGACGCTTAAGGCTCTTATCTGCAAATACCATGGTTTGGAGTCGGAGAGAACTCGCGAAGAGTGAACGCGGACTCAGCGGGCATCGCCAGCGGTGCGGGATGATCGACGCCGAATAGGCTTGACTTCACCAGCTCTTATCTGGGAATGCGCTCTCCAGCTCCCTGAGGAGCGTAATGATAAGTGGTTCCTCATTTGATCGCGGCGAATTTTCTCGAAGATCTTTTAAAGGTTTCAATATGCTCCAATCAATTTGAATGGAAATATCATTTGAATCCGGTCGAGCGGATCGAGAGTTGTCGCCTATGCTCATTGTTTTGCTCCAGTTGATGCGAGATCCATGCAGATACCTGGATACCCGCACGACGGATAGAAAATGGTTCTTTACTCGTTGTCTAACGATCGGTCAATAGAATTGATACCAACTCTATCGATGTGCAATACACTAGCAAATGTTTTGTAAACAAAACGCTAAGACATCAAGGTCCAAATTTCGGCTGCATTGATTGTGTGAATTCAACCAGAGCCAGGCGAAACTGAATGAAGGGGACGACATTATTGGTCTGGATAAGCAAAAGCTGTGATGCAGTCGTCCGCTCCTGATGATCCGCATTCTAGACGAGCAGCTATAATGTGAGTGCTCAAAACCAGATGGTGGCGATGTTAGAAGAACATTTTTTTCAATGTCCTTATTGCTGGGAGGAAATCTCCGTATTGCTCGACCTCAGTGCCGGGAGTCAGAGTTATGTTGAGGATTGCGAGGTCTGTTGTAACCCGATCTCGATTTCCTACGACTCGAGCGATGCGGCATTGGTGTCATTCTCAGCCGATGCCGCACAGTAATATAGTTAACTGATAAATTAACGCACTGGTATTGTATATAGTGCAAAATTGATTGATAGAAGTTTGCTTCATAAAGGACTTGGATTCGAAAACAATTCAACTCAATTGACGCGAAGCTTAACCCTAACACGAGAGAACTTCATGCTTGTGCATCTACGAATAGAACTATTACTAGATCTCTGCGGCTGTGGGATTGGCAATCGTGATCAGTTTGCCTCCACCAGGAAACGTCACCGTTGATGTACCGCCTTTGTTCTCGCGGGTCATATTCTTCAATGCCTCTGGATTCTTTGCGAGCATTGAATGAACCCGGCCCAAGACATAACAGCTTCCAATGCGGCCTTGATTATCTTCACCCTTCAGACCCTTTGATTAACTCTTGGTTTTGACCCAAGAAAACTGTTGAAATCCAAAAAAATGAAAACCGTTATCATTTTGATATCAAAAGCAGGATTGCCCGTTATGAAACAGCCCAATGTTTTGGACGACAATCTGGGCATCGCCATTTCATGGCTCGGTATAGCTGAGTTTGCACAGGCAACCTCTGATTCGCGTCCATGAGCAAGATCGGCGATCTGATGAAGCTCGGATCTGCACCATATATGATGGCGTCTCGCACACCTTGTTTTACGCGCTTACGTGGGTCGTTGAATCTCTATTTCTTATCCGTCGAACTGTTATTGAGCTTCTTGCGCTTCGGATAGCATGCCGCTTTTTTCGTATCCAGACACAAAGGCACCGTTTGACCTGAAGCTGGCAGAACTTCTTTTGGAATCGCACGAATATCGCGCTAGATCAGCCCACACTTAAACAGTTTCGCCGAATGCCAACGGACCTCTGGCGACTGATACCGCCATGCGGCG
>CAZISK010000342.1:0-8007 GCA_964541355.1 uncultured Candidatus Obscuribacterales bacterium | reverse complement strand
CCGACAACGTCTATCTCACTATCGATGTGGACGGTCTTGATTCGAGCCTCATGCCATCAACCGGCACACCGGAGCCAGGCGGCATGAATTGGTATCAATTGATGGAGCTTATCAAACACCTGTGCGTTCGCAAGAATGTTGTCGGCGCCGACATTGTAGAGCTGGCACCCATAGCCGGACTGCATGCCCCCGACTTCATGGTGGCAAAGTTGGCGTACAAGCTCATCGGCTACCGTTTTGCCCTTGATCTCGGCGTCAGCAAGAAGTACGTTTAAACGCTCTGCCGTAGGCCGCAAAATAAGAGAGAGACCTTTCGGTCTCTCCAGTTAATGTTTTGCTAGCCGCTATCTGTATGCTGACAGTTATTATAAATTGCCCCGATTTGGAGACCACCTCCATTAACTCTCAACTCACACCAATTACATTTAAGAAACAACTTGACCACCCCAGTCAAGTTAGCCATGCGATAAGCGTTTTTGCTTAGTAAGCTCCTTCGGAATCACCCTCATGCATTCCTCTGGGTCCCAAGATGAAATCCTCAACAACACCCCTGCGTCTCGGAGATCACGCTCATCGATTGGTAAGTACATCTATCCGCGTCGAAAAGTTTTTGGACAGATTTTTTTGAAATTAATTGCGATTAATCTATGGTGGAAAAATCGACGACATATCAAGACTGGATGAAGCTGGCTTTGGAAGAGGCGAGGCTGACTGAGAGCGATGTGCCGGTCGGCTGCCTGGTGCTTAGAGAAGGCAGGACGCTTGCAAAAGCCCACAATGAGAGGGAACGCTCCCTCGATCCGACTGCCCATGCCGAGATACTGGCATTGCGCGCGGCTGCTTGCGAGTTGTCCTCGTGGCGCCTCTCCGGGTGCATTCTGGTGGTCACGCTGGAGCCCTGCGCCATGTGCGCGGAAGCTATAATTCAGTCTCGAATTTCTACCTTGGTTTTCGGAGCTTTTGATGCTCTATCCGGGGCCTGCGGCTCCAAGTTCAATCTATTCGTTGCCGGGCGCAGTTATCCATTGCCTGAGATAATCGGTGGTATAGATGAAAGAGAATGCGAGCTCTTGCTTGTCGAGTTTTTTCAGAGCCGCAGGCGTCGGGACGGTTGATCGATGAAGACGAATATTGCTCGTAACGCCTCTCACGGGTGTTTGGCATTGCTACTCCTTTTGCAGGCGTCGGCCCTGGCTTCGTCGTCGAATGATGCAGTCGCCGTCGAAAAGGGTGATGTTTCGGTTGAAAAGGCATATCTTCGAGATCCATCGCTGAAGCAGGTCTACGATTCGCTTGAGCATGTACAGGCTGACGAGGCGCTTGCCAAACTAGCCAGGCTGATACAGTCAAAAGCAAAATCAGGATTGAAAGATCCGTCCGATCGCTTGATTATGACGAGGCTTTTGACTCTTGCGGCCTACGGTTTTATCGTGGATGAAAATATTTTGGCGGCCACAAATTTATGTCGAACAGCAGTGGCCATCAGTCCAGACGATGTAACAGCGTTGTGCTACTTATCGCATTGTTATCGGGCAATTCTCGACTTTAAGAACTATAAAAAGCTTGTGGCGCGCATAGAGAAGATGCCCAAGACCGTAGAGACGTACCAGGTGCTGATTCGATATGCCAAGTTTTGCGGGAAGGACGCCCTGTGCAACCAGTACATTGAAGAAGCTGAAAAGCTTGATCCTAAGAGAAAGAATCTGTCGCTGCAGATTGTAATTGCCCGCCACCGGATCAACGAGGGCTTTGGAGAACGAGCACTGGAGCGCTTTAACAGTGCCGCCTCCTGTACAGTCAATGACTATTGTAGAGAGATAATGCAAGCGGATGCCGCTCTCATGGTCATGGACAGTGGCGGGCAAGAGACTCATCTTCGTGCAGCCGGCAAGATTTATCCCTACGATACGATCTGGCGTGTGAAGTTGTCCGATTTTTGCATGTTGCACGGCAAAGAAGGGGAAGGGATTGATCTGTTGCAGGAGGCGCTCAACTGCAAGCGCTATTGCGGACACGCCTGGTCAAGCGGTATTCGGTATCTGAAAGATAAGGGGCGTTTTGAGGAGGCACTGAATGCGGTGCAGCGCATGGAGCAGCTCAATTTCCCGACCGCGGGCAGTTTGTGCTTGCGAGCGGAGATCAGCCTGTCCAAGGGAGACCCAGTCAAGGGACGGCAGTATTACAATCAGGCTATTGAGCTGAACCCTTATGCGTCGAGTTCATACGAGGGATTGATCTCTTCATATAGCGCAGCCAATCTTACTGGTGATGCGGTGACGCAGGCCAGGCGCTACATAAAGGCTTTTCCTACATCGTTTCGTGCGCATCTGACTCTTGCGAATACGCTTTTTCTGGATGGAAAAGAAGATGAGGCGACAAAGGAAGCGTTGGTTGGCTTGAGTCTCTTACCCAAAGTCGAGACGGATGAATACGGAATCCCGCTTGAGGTCAATAAGATCGACCTCACAGGCCAGGCCGTCAAGCCGCTTGTCTCTGGGCTCAATCTGTACGCCGCTCAGCAAGCCGCCAGGGCAAAGGCGATTCTGGGCGCCAAGCAGTACAAAGACAAAAACTTTGAGGAAGCGAAGAAAAATGCCAGATTTTTCAATTTCATGAAGTTTAACCCTGAGCTACCGTCCTACTTGACCTTATTCGTGTTGCGTCCAGGAAGGTTGAATTTCGAGCCCAAGCTCGGTGATAAAGATCCGGCGATTCATGTTGCGCTTGCCGATATGTTGTTCGAACTGAGGCGGTTCGATGAATGCATACAGGAGTATCGCAAAGCGAGCGCACTTGATCCTGACAATTCGGATGTCAATTCTTGCTTGCTGCATGTCATCTCCCAGACTGGTGATTGGGGAGCGGCAGCCAAAGAGAACATCGCTCTTTCGCAGAAGATCATCAACAAAGTCCCGAACTTTTTTGGTGGTGGCGACAAGAAAAAATAACGCGATCTAGTAGTCGTCGCGGGTGAGCCTCTGGTCCCAGTCTCGCGTGAGCTTGTCGCTCTGCTGCACCTGGATCACCTTCCAGCTTCCTGTGATCATGCCGTCGGCGCAGTCGTCGAGGTGTCTGGCTTGTTCCTCTCTATGAGTGCTCTTCAAAAGGTTGGCATAGCTCTTGAGTATGCCCAACGTCTCCGGATGATCAGGTCCGAATAGTTTTTGCTTCATTGTCATGGCGCGCTGATAGTAAGATTCGGCATGATCGTACTTGCGTTGCACGTGAAAAAGTGTAGCGAGGTTGTGGAGCGCGCAAGCCAGATCTTTGCTTTCGCGACCCTGGGAGATTTCAAATACTTCGACAGCCTGGCGCGCCATTTTCTCGGCTCTTGGATAGTCGCAGATGGCGTAGTATAGCTTCGCGAGATTGCTTGCCGATTGTGCAACTGCGGAGTGGTTTTTTCCCAGCACTTTGAATTTGATGTCGTAAGACTTTTGATAACAGCGCTCGGCGTCCTTGAACTTGTTATTGCGTAAAGACAGCTCTCCAAGCGATTCTAGCGCGTAGCAGTGTTCGTAGTTGTTTTCATCGGTGCCGCGAACAACGGGTAGACTCATTATCCAGATACGCTCTGCTTCCAGAGCATCGCCGCGTTGCATGGCGCGATCGGCTTCGGACCTGAACTGTCCGAAATTCATTTTCGGTGAAAGTAAGAACTCATCGGTAGTCTGTGGAGGGCGAGGGGTGGACGGGCTGTCCAGCTTCCCTTCTGATACCGGTCTTTGCTGATAGGCCTCGTACGATCCTGTTTTGCGCCACTGCTTCTTGGTCGGCATGCTGGCGCTCGTCATGAGCTGCGCCGCTTCCGTCGATCGTCCCATTGATTGAAGCAGGTCGGCATAGCTCGAGAGCAGTTGCTGCACTTCTGGATTGTGCGATCCTAAGGCGGCGGTCTTTATCGAGACGGCGCGCTTGTAGAGCTTCTCTGCCTCGACATGGTTGTTCTTCAGATGGTGTATTCGAGCCATGTTGCCTGCAATCGCTCCAACATCGTGGTGCGCTGGACCCAGGACTTTCTCGTACACCTTGAGCGCCCTCATCCCGTGCTCCAGCGCCTCGTCAAGGCGATTGAGGAACCATAGGCACTCCGACAGTTTTTCCAGAGTGAATGCCAGGCGTCGATCGTTGTCGCCGAAGTCTTCCGCCTCTTCAAGTGCGAGCATCCAGGTCGCTTCTGCATACTCGTATTTGCCGTCAAGTGTTGCCTTGTCGGCACTGGCGACGTGCTTGTTCCATTCCGCTGATTTCTTGTTGGAAGCTATCGACATACGTCTAATAACCGGGACGATTCATGGCTGAAGGAAGGGTGGCGAGCTACAACCGGACTTAATTTCCCGTAGGACTCTTAGACTTGCTGAGGCGAGGCCGGTAATATGGTTTTACCCTATCACACTAATTCTTATCAGATGTTATCAACCAAGACGGGATGCGTCAAAACCTTGACGAGACAGATCTTTTTGCGACCTGGGCAGACGACGCTCGGACCCCCTTTGCGCTAGGCAAAACTATGCAGAGTGCGGATCGCGGGCGCTTGATTTGGAATTCGAGTGATGATGGAGCACGCTTGTGTCGTTTCTGAATTTCTGGAAAAGCTCTCTTATCAAGGACTCATCAACGGCATCGTCTACGCCTTGTCCGAACGCTTCGGGTTGCTAGTGCTCATAGTACGGGAGAGGATAGTAGAATTAGAGGTCACAATGCGACCTTTGAAACCGCTGTGGCTGAGCGGTCTTAGGTCGCTTGTCTGAACTAATGTCGACTACACTCGGCTCAATGCACGAAAACGGTGATTGTCGAGAATGACCTCCCACCCCGGCTTGCCGGCTGGCGGATCTGGATTATGCCGGTGCCTCTGCGTGTCGGCCTGATCTTGGTGCCTGACTGACCCCCAGGAAGCTGGAGGAATAGGAAGCCTCGACCATCGGTGGGGATGGCGATCACGCTGATATTCTGCGTGCCGCCGCCTTGCTTGACGATAGTGATCGTTCCGCCCAGAAGGACGTTAACGATGGCCGGCGGTCGGTCGGCATCGACTACCACGTTGATCAGACCGAGGCTAGCGCTCGCAAGCGGCGTATCGATCGGACGATTCGTGAAGACCGCGCCGCCCAGGGCAAGCGCTGCCAGAAAACCAAACAATAGTGTGCGCTTCATGTGAAGCTCCATCTCTGAATTGCTCAGCATCAAGCCTGGTGAGGACTGGAAAGACGTTCACGATGAAGTCGGTGCGGTTGTTGCAGTTGTGGCGGTAGTAGGAGTGCCTTGAGGCAGTGGGGTGTCAGTCGCGGGCGCAGTTTTGAGAGACTGCTCTGACGTCGCGACCGCCTCGGGGAGCTGCTCCTCCTGGTCGTCAAGGAACCATTGCGCATTGAGTGCGGCCATGCATCCTGCACCACTGGCGGTGATAGCCTGCTTGTACTTCTCGTCCTGAACGTCACCTGCCGCATAGACGCCCGGGACGTTGGTTGCAGTCTCTTTGGTCTTGATGTATCCGCGCTCGGTAAGCTCGAGTTGTCCCTGGAACAGGGACGTATTCGGCTCGTGTCCGATTGCGACGAACAGCCCGTTGAGTGCAAGTTCGCTCAGGTCGTCCGTCTTTACGTTCTTCAGTCGAACGCCGGTGACGATGCCGGAGCCGGAATCGAGAATTTCGTCAACGACCGAGTCGACGACGAACTTGATTTTGGCGTTGCCCTGAGCCCGATTCAACATGATCGAAGAGGCTCGGAACTTGTCGCGGCGATGAATGACGGTGACGCTCTTCGCGAACCTCGTCAGGAAGACCGCCTCCTCCATCGCCGCATCGCCTCCGCCGACCACTGCGACATCTTTACCCCGGAAGAAAAAGCCGTCACAGGTGGCGCAGGCGGAGACGCCGCGACCCATCAGCTTTTTCTCGGATGCAATTCCGATGCTGCGTGAGCGAGCGCCGGTTGTGATGATGAGCGCGTCGGCGAGAATTTCCTGGGCATCGGTCACGATTGCGAACGGGCGTGATCCTAGTCGAACGGTGTGGGCGTTCTCGGAGACGAAAACGGTCCCGAACCGGAGGGCCTGCTTGCGCATGTTTTCCATGAGCTCCGGACCCTGCACCCCATCGGGAAAACCTGGGAAGTTTTCAACCTCGGAAGTAGTCATCAACTGACCTCCCGAAGAAACACCTTCTATAACGATTGGGTTGAGCTGCCCGCGTGCCGCATAAATCGCAGCAGTCAGTCCAGCCGGACCGCCGCCGAGAATCGCGAGTTTCGTTGTCAGTGCCATGAGTTTTTTCCTGAAATCGAGAAGAAGTCCTCGCTGCATTAACGCAAAAAACAAACACCCAACTGTACAAACCGAAATCTCACATACGCAGCCATATGGCAACGTCTCTGGGGTTGGGATTTGTTCATGAATATAAGCACTGGTGGAAACGACCGTTGCATCATGGTTTTGCCGGGTGCTGATTCGCACTAGCTATCATTAAGAGAGAATGAACACTAGTGCTAGCTAGCCCAGCCGAGCCATTTGATCGCGTGTTGGATATAAGAGTTTTGTCTCTGGCTAGCTAGCGAAAATTTTGACAACCATACTCTCATGCGCAAATTCAAGTGCGTAAAACGGCTGGGGTATATCAATGTGGTATTGCTTGATACTACTTGTGGTGCGCATCGGCAATATCAATAGCGCGAAACATATTAACCAGGGTTCATTAAAAAAGCCTGTTTATATAAAACTCTGTGCATTTACGTGAAAATGCCGAAAAGTATTGTGAGACAAAGAAAGGCGGGCTTTTGTTTGGTGTTCATATATGCTTAAGAAGCTTGCTTACGAGAACGCGTAGAATCTACGGTTAATCGCATCTTGATTTCATCACGCACGTGAAAAGCCCGAATTTCAGAGTCTAGTTAACTACGGAACCTAACTAACAACATGTGTCCCTGGACGCGTGGACTCTGACGTCGTGATGGCTGCAGGCTTACAGGTGGGCCTCAAACCGCCTAAACTTTCCGCTTTCGAGAAGAGGTGGGTTATGCTGCTGGATTACCTCGTTTTGGGTGTCGCGGTTGGATGCATCGTCTCCGCGGGTGGGTGTGGGATCGTCGGGTTGTGTAAGAACGAAGACCAGTACACGTCTAAGGCTTTCCTCAACCTCCTGGTCGGTCTGTCCGCAGGCTTCTTCGGTCTGGGGATCATGCTGCCGGCGGTGTACTGCAAGTTCCAAGCCAACGAGATCTTCATCGTCCCCGCGTGCTTCCTGGTGCTGTCGCTCGGCTACCTCACGACCGCGGGCATCCAGAAGATACGAGAAGTCCGGCAGGGTGCCTGATCGGCTACAGCCGGTGAAAGCAAGATGCAAAATGGACCTTACGGGTCCGGCGCCGAGAATTGATTCAAGGCGCTCATGGAGGGAGGTCTCAACGTCGGGACCTCTCTGTTCTCACATCTCGAGGTGTTTCACTTGAGCAAGTTCCTCAACTGGCAGAACAACGTCCCGTCCACCCCCGGTCTCTTCGTCCGCACGGACGGGTTCGGGAGCCTCACGCTCGTTCTCGTGAGCGTGGAGCAGTGCCTGCGCGGCAAGAACATCGTCCGCGCCCACACCATCCCCACGGACTTCGTCCCCGCGAAGCCCGATCTGCCGGTCGTCGAGGTCCTCGACCCCGACCGCAACAAGGACAGGTTCCTCGGTCCGCTCGTCCTCCCGGAGGTGCCGGGCAACGACTTCCTGCGGGCGTCGAAGCCGCTGACGCCGACGGAGCCGGGCATCTACCTGATGTCGCAGAACCTCGGCCACGAGTGGCGCACGGAGGTGGTGGCGGTCACGGTCCACCGCTTCTTCGCGCCCACGCCGAAGGACGAGGTCTTCGCGCTGACGCTGCCGGGACTGGAGCAGGTGGATCTGAGCAAGCCGCTGGCCGGGCTGGTGTTCACGCCGGCGCTCAAGCCGGTGCGCCTGCTCGATCTGCAACAGCAGCCCACGGAGTGATGTGAACGGATGGGGCGCCGGGGTGTTCCGGCGTC
>CAZISK010000341.1:0-8019 GCA_964541355.1 uncultured Candidatus Obscuribacterales bacterium | reverse complement strand
GCTGATCTTCGGTTTGACGCTCGGCAATTTCTTACTTGTGCCATACATCGCCAAGTCCGTGGACCGCAAGAAGCTATGGCTCGGCATTGTAGTTGCGGCGAACTTAATCACACTCGGCATATTCAAGTATGCCTATTTCACCGTGGGCACGATAAAGTCAGGACTGTCTCTGGCTGGCGTTGATTGGCGGGAGCCGCACCTTCACATTATCCTGCCGTTGGGCATCTCATTTTTCGTATTCGAATTCATCCACTACGCTGTCGAAGTCTACCGTGGCAAGCCGCTGGTGAAGAGCTTCATCAACTTCTCGTTGTTCGCTTCCTTCTTCCCTACCCAGATAGCCGGACCGATCAAGCGCTATCAGGATTTTATTCCACAGCTCGACCTCAAGGGAAAATTCAAATGGGAGTATGTCGACGAGGGCATGCAGCTCATCTTGATGGGTCTGGCAAAAAAGGTGTTGCTGGCCGACAATTTAGCGCTCGTTGCCCAAGCCGGTTTCACTCACCCCGAGCAGTTCTCCGCGGTTGATCTTTGGCTCGTTACTTATGCCTTCGCGTTTCAGATCTTCTTCGATTTCGCCGGTTATACCGATGTAGCTAGAGGCTCGGCGCTCCTGTTCGGCTATAAGGTCCCGATCAATTTCAACTTACCCTACATCGCATCCAACATCGCCGACTTCTGGCGTCGCTGGCATATCAGCCTGTCGACCTGGTTGAGAGATTATCTATTTATCCCTCTGGGCGGCAGTCGAGGCAGCCGCTGGCTCACCAACCGCAACCTGTTCATCACGATGGCGTTGGGCGGGCTCTGGCATGGAGCGGCTATGCACTTCCTGGTCTGGGGAGTTTATCAGGGCGTGATGCTGATCATTCACAGGGAGTACCAGCAAACGCTGGAAAAGATAGGCGTGTCGAAAAGCATTATCGAAAGCAAGGTGTATCACGTCATCTCCGTCATTGTGACATTCCATCTTGTTTGCGTCGGTTGGGTTTTCTTTCGAGCAGACACCGCCACCATCGCCGGCAAGATGCTGCTGAAGATGGCACAGGCACCTGCGGAACTGCTCAATTTCAGCTTCAACCAACTGGAAGTATTGAAGATTCGCGATCCGCTCATCTTCCCTTCGCTGCTCTTATTGCTGCCCGCCCTCATGCTGGCGCATCTTGTGGTCAACTGGCTTAATGACAAGAAGTTCTATCAACAACCACCATGGGCGGTACAGGTCGGTGTCATGGTCGCGCTCATGTGCCTGTTGACGATATTCAGCCCGGACAGCTCGCCTCGATTCATCTACTTCCAGTTCTAATCGCTGAGTTCTCACAAAGATGTCCCAAAGCATTACAGAAAAAGCATGCGCACCATGTGCCTCGATACCGGCGATGGAATCAACCAGCCGGCATTTTGAGCATGGCTCGAAAGAGCCGGTTGTCGGCGGGGAAAAGAAAAAGGCTTCGCTTCTGACCAGCCGTGCGCTTTGGGCTTTTGTTCTCTTCGCTGCAACATGCCAGCTCATGGCCGCGTTCAAAGTCGGCCAACTGAAGCCGGAAGACTTCCCCTATCCCACCTGGACATCATGGGCAATCGGCGAATTCCTCGGTGAGAAGAAGCCTGCTGATTTGGTATTCCTCGGTTCCTCCCTCATGCTGGTACCGCTTGATGGGGTCGATGCAGACTTCACCAAGACACAGATTGATGGAGCCAGACACCATAAGAGCATTTTCTTCGAGTCGAAGTTCAAGCAATACAGCGGCGCCGACGTGAAGACATTCAACTTCGCGCTGCCGGGCGAGATGCCGTCGGATGCATACCTGTTGACAAAATTTCTGCTCAAAGATGAAAAACGACCCGACATCATCGTCTATGGCGTCGGTCCTCGCGATTTTATGGATAACCTCTTGCCGAGCCCGCGTGCAACAGATCCATTTCGATACCTGTCGCGACTGGGAGACTACAGCGAGCGCATCTGTCTGGTCGCGCCGAAGTGGGAAGAGCGCCTGGGCTACGAATTGACCAGACTGTTTTATCCAATGGCTGAGAGCGAGAACATTATGTCCTCGTTGTCGCGCAGCGCCAACCAACTCCTGGCAAATGCATTCCCAGATGTAAAACCGTCGGACGTGCACAAACGTCGACTGCTTTTGCCGGATTATCATCCCTTCGAGATCAGGTTGTCGGAGTGTTTTTTCCGCCCGACCACGGATGAGAATCGACCACCGTTCACAGACAACATAGATGAATACAGGAAGCGATACAAGAAGCTCAAATGGGACACATTCTTGTCGCAGATGCAGTTCCTCACCGACATTATCGATACCGCCAACCAACGCGGCACCCATGTGGTGGTGATGGCTATGCCGATAACGGATATCAACCGGCAATTGATTTCGGACGAGGCCTGGAAAGAGTATAAGACTCGTCTGAAAGCGCTGGCAGAAGCAAAGGGAGCCTCCTACCTCGACATGTATGAAACCAAGGCTTTTCCACTCAAAGACTTCGGCGACACAGTGCACCTGCACTCGGGTGGTGGAGCCAAGCTGCTGGATATGCTTGCTCGAGAATTGGCAAAGGATCGCGCCGTCACGTCTGCGTTGAACATCAATCGCAGCGAAGACAACAATCAATCGATTGCCGGCGTAAAGGATACCGGACTATGAAGGTCGAAGAGAGAACGATCACAGTCGAGCCTGATATCCGGAACGACGTTGTCATCCCCGATTATCCGCCTGCCCGCACGGGCAGGCAGAGCATGTTCATTTGTGCGTTCGCGTTTTTCGTTGCACTGAATCTGGTGCTGAGCTTCACTGCACCGATATCATTCGACAAATTCAAATTCCCGTATCAGGGCTGGGCCTGGTGGACGTTCAACAATCTGCGCAATAGCACAGAGGTTCACAACGTTGCTCTTCTGGGTTCTTCGCTAATGGTGAGCGCGGTCAATAACAGCGACGCCATGTATTTGCAACAGCAGCTCAACCTCGCTAACTATCACAATGCAGTTTACTTCGACAAACTGCTCCACGATCGCTTCGGCGGCACTTTCACTACGTACAACCTTGCTGCTCCCGGTCAAATGCCGTCAGACGCGTACATGACGCTCAACGCGATGCTGCGCACCCATCAGCGACCGGATGTAATTGTTTACGGTGTAGCCCCCCGCGACTTTTACGACAGCTCGATGGCAAGCCCGGTTGATACAGAGCCGTTCAAATTCCTGAATCGGTTGGTCAATCTGGATGACAGCGTCAACAAGCTGTTCAAGTCGCCATGGGACAAACTGAATTGGATACTGGAACGAGATGTCTACCTCTACAACAACGCGCTCGACATCGGCATGGTCGTGCACGAGAAGTATCAAACATGGCTCGATCGACTCTTTCCACCACCGACCGGCGACAAAATGTTCACTTACTGGGATCGAGTCGCCCTTTTGCCTACCTACAAGCCAGGTGAAATCCACCCTCTGGCTGTAGTAGTGCCACCACAGGATCCAAAAGCGCCGCCAAGATTCGTCGACAACACTCCCGAGTACAAAGAACGATATAAAAACCCGGACAAAAAAATCTATAAGATTCAATGGTATTTCCTTTTGAAGCTGGTCGAGCTCTGCAAGAGAGAGAGAATCGAACTGGTGATCGTCAACATGCCGATCACGCTGGAAAACATCAAAGTTCTGGGCCCGGACAAGTACATGCCATACGTCAATTCATTGAAAGTGCTGGCTAAAAAGCACGACGTACCGGCCTTCGACCTCAACGACTTTGCCCTGTACTCGCAGCGTGACTACCACGATGGTGTTCATCTCAACGCCTTCGGCGGAAACAAGTTTTTCAAACAGTTGATCGGTATCATGGGCGGTACCTTTAGCACGAGCCTTGCCCTGGAGGCCTCTGGACACCACATGCACAGACGCAAAGCGATAGCCGAGCAAGCTGGACCTAGATACGACTTCAAAACAGACCTACCACTCTAGAAAATCAATGAACACAGAAAAGGCAAGCACAATCTTTACCAGCAGCGCAATCGTTGCTGTCGTGCTTTTCGTTTTGCTCAATTTCTTTCTTCTGGGCAATCTGCCTGAAAACAGGAGTTTGTTGACGAAAGAGGTTGTTCAAAGTTCAGCCAGCGAGCGAAAACAGGAAGGAGACTGGGTCTGGTGGATCACCCGGAATTACCTTGTCGACAACAAAAATCCGGATATCGTATTCATGGGAAGCAGCCAGATGGGATCCGCCCTTTTTGCCTGCGAAGCTTCATATCTCGATGAGGCGATCGACACGGTCGTCCATCGCGAATCTCGATATGCCGGTCATGAGCTGAAGGAGAAGCTTGGCTTGGAGCCTACCACCTTCAATCTTTCCATCGGCGGCGCTATGGCGTCCGATCAATTCATGTTAGCGAAGGCACTGTTCAACAAAGACTATAAGCCGCGACTGGTAGTTATCGGAGTCAATCCACGCGACTTCATAGACAATTCTATGCCATCGGCGAGCGCTACGGATCCATTTCGGTACCTCAGCCCTTATGTAAAACTTGGCGATCTCGGGCAATGTGCATTTCCGGATCTGATTTCGTGGATGGACTGGCAGTTGAATCACTACCTGCCGACCAAAGCGCTTGGAGAAAACGTTCGCTCCACGCTTCCCAAGACAATCCTCTCCTGGCTCGGTGAGTCCGAGGCTACGACAGCATCTCTGCATACGGTTTCCGATAAGGGCGAAGTGCTGGCACAGACAAGCAAGAGGCAAATAGACAACGAAAAACCACTCACCACCGACAACTTGCTCAAGGCAATTTACGGAAGCACCGGAAATATTCGCCCCGGACTGTGGAAGGTGGTAGCGTGCACTTGGGGCGCCTTCCAGGACAATACGGAAGAGTATAGGAACCGCTATCGCGATTCCAATCCACCGATCTACTCCGGTCAGAAAAAGTTTTTCGAAGAGTATCTTGCTTATTTGAAGAGTGAGGACATCGACGTACTCGTAGTAGGCATGCCGAGCCTCTGGCCGAATCGAGCGCTTTTGCCGGACAAATTCTGGACCAGTTTCAGAAAGTACCTGGCGACGGCCACCACCAGATACGGTGCCACTCTTTTGGATTTGACCGACGATGCCAGGTTCGACAGCAAAGACTATCTTGATACCGTGCACCTCAACTCAACAGGCGGCACGCGGCTCGTCAAAATCATCGCCGAAAAGATCGAGGGAGATAAAAAACTGGCTTCTGGTCTGTCTAATCGTTGCCTGGCTAAGCAAGACAAAGGCAGCTGGCATTAACCTCACTGACCATTGGCTGTTAGAGCCAGCACTTTATACTGTCTAGCCTCAAAGCGCAGGCAGCATGTATGCTTGGAATATGGAAGTACTGATTAAACTGGGAAAATGGAAAGGCAGCGGGATAAAGATCAGCGTGCCATCTCCAGATTGTTCCGTTGCCGATGTTCTTGCTGAAGTGCGCCGGCAGTTACCACCGTTTTTGACAGAGGTGTTGCTCTCGTCCAAGAGATCTGGTTCCCGTGTGTTCCTTACGTTGGAAGCCGATGTACCTGAACGTCTAAGTGAAACGAAGAGCTTGAGAGACTACGTGCCGACGGGTGATAGTTGCACACTCTGGTTGATGTGTGCTCATGTCGGAGGAAGCGAGTAAGATTTCCCCGCTGTTGATCAATTTACAGCTCATGATTCAATCTCTTTCACTCTTTAGTCCCTGCTGTAGAAGCTCGCGCTCCAGCATTCGTGCTAGTGTTTGTCCGCATTTCTCGGTGTAGTGTGCACCGTCTATAGTGCGCCAGCTATGTTTTTCTGGTCTGTACCAGTAGAATTGTGGTTCTGGTAGCTCCTTCATCAAGGCTTTGTTAATTGCAGCAACATACTTGGTGTCTTGAAGATCTTTGTCTCTGGGAATCTCCAAAATGATTATGCTCACACCGTGTGCTTTTATCTTGAGAAGCTTCGTGCGCAATGCTTTTGCGGCACTTTGAAGGCTATTTAGCTCTCTATTGCTGGGTTGTCTAAATCTTCGACTATTGACAAACGCCCGTCTTGCCTTTTCGTTTATATGAAGCGGCCAGACCCAGTTGGAGCCAAGACATTCAAAAAATACCGAGCTCGGCTGGTAGTTTAGATCAAAAATCGGGCTCAGACGCATAAGGGCGATAGACCACGGGGACAGCGCCTCAGCAACTGGATCAGTTTTCGGTATTTCATAGAGCCGCTCGCTGGCTTCCACCACCAGCATTCTCGGAAAACTGCCTGTCTTCAGGATCACATTACATCCTTCCAAAGCAGAGCCGCCTCCTACGCATAGATTGAACCAATTTTTTGGCAACTGCGGTCCCTGAATACCCTGTAACCACGAGCTTCCGACGAACACGACCGAATACATACCCTTTGGGGCAATCGCATAAGTTCGAATTCTTGCAATTCGGTTATTGCCGAACTGGACCGGCTGCCCGATTGGCAGAGCATGATTGACAATCAGCAGATGGTAGATCACAAGTATACTCACCACGGTGATGAGCATAGACTTAACCAGAGTTGCCAAACTATATTCGGAGGTAGATGAACTCATTACTACGATATCCAAAACCACATGTCCGGATGTCAGAATACTGGCAATCTCAAGAGAATGGTCGGCAACACAATCGCTGCATTGTAAGCCGACAACATGGACTAACCGAAAACGAATGGTAAATTGCAGGTGAGTTTAAGTGAGGCTGCATGACCGTATTTTACGACAAAACCAAAGAGAAACTGAGTTGGGTAATTGTCTCCACCTCGGCAATTATTTTGTTAACTTCATCGTGGGATGACTCACCCTCGTTTGACGAAGTGGAGCACATCACGGCGGGGTTCTACAACGTCTGCACACAAAATTATTGGATGAATGTCTACCATCCACCTCTGGTAAAGGACATAGCAGGGCTCGCCGTGGCCGCTCTTAAGCCACGTGCCTACCTCGCATCCTCAGCATGGCAGGAAAGGCAAAAAGAAAAACTTTTCCGCCATTTCTTCTGGAGCAATCCTGATGCGCAGGGCATGCTTCGCCTTGCTCGTGCGCCTCTGCAACTATGTGCCATGGCATTTTTGTTTTACTTCTTTCGTCGACTGAGGAATGAATTCGGTTATGAAGCAGCTCTTACCGGTGTTCTCATGATCGCTTTTTCGCCGACTTTTTTGGCCCATGCTCGATTCGTCACTACCGATGCACCTGCAACTATCAGCTTCTTCGTCTGCATTTTTCTATTTTTCGACTACCTGAGAGACCAGCGCAAGAGCAAACTGGTCAAGCTATCAATCGCGACCGGCTTGGCTTTATTAGTCAAACACTCTCTCATAGCTCTGATTCCATTTTACGGTCTGATTGTTTCCCTTTGGGTTCTAACAGGCAGACTTGTCAGAGGCAGCTTCACCAACGGTCTTCTCTTCAAAGGACTGAAACACGGTTGTATCTTTTTGGCAATCTCAGTTTCAATTCTCTGGTTCGGTTATTTCCTGAACATGATGAATCTCCCGCCCTCGGTCCAAAAACTGTATAACAAGACTCAGTTTTCCATGGATGAAAATGACCCCCGAGTTCTGTTAATTAAACGCACACAAAAGATTCCAGTTCTCCGGCACCTCTCATGGTATCTAACCGGATTGGTCGGGCAGACTATGCACATCGAATCTGGTCACTCTGGAGTCGGCTATCTTTGCGGCAAGCTCTATAGAGGTGGCAATCCGATGTACTTCCCATGCTTGATTCTTACCAAAGAGCCGCTTGGATTTCTAGCTATGGTGCTACTGGCAGTGGCAGTCACCATTAACGGGTGGATCGCCCAATCGAAAGCACTTATTGCGCGCGCTCCTTCCTTGAAAGGTTCAGACTCTGAATTCGGCAAAATAAAACAACTGTTGCCAGCACTTGCAGTCGACCTGTCCAACGCCTTCAGGAACAATCTCGTTACGATAGGCTCGTTTGTCTTTGTCGTTCTCTACCTCGCGGTAGCTGTCACGTCACAACTCAACCTGGGTA
>CAZISK010000340.1:0-8026 GCA_964541355.1 uncultured Candidatus Obscuribacterales bacterium | reverse complement strand
CACCAGTGAGCAGCAAGCCACCGAATATAGTTGCAAATGCGGTGACTGCTCTGCCTTTGAGCGCTGCCCGCAGTCCGATACCACCGACAATGGCAGGCGGGAGCGCCACCAGAAGTGGTGGCACATTCGAAGACAGCGGCAAGCTGACAAGAAAGATACCGAGGACGACACCGGCAAGAATTAATGCGCCGTTCAAAACGGAGAGCGCAGCCCAAGCTGCCTTGTTGCCATTCGCCAGCCAACGATTTAGGTGATAGGCGGTGAGCATCGCACAGGCTGGGAAGACCGGCAAGGCGTAGTAATCAATTTTTCCGCGCGATAATGAGAAGAAGCCGATTAGAAGGCCTATCCACATCAATAGATATAGATGGGTCGACTCCGCTTTCGAATTGAGATCTTTGCGTTGATTCCAGACCTGCTTGATCGATGCCCACAGGGCCGGTGCAAGAAATACGGACCATGGCAAAAAGCCGGTCATTAACGACAACACCATGAACCATATGGGCTTGCGCGTGTCGTATGTGCTGCCTGCAAAACGCTGGACGTTTTCCCTTATAAAGAAGTACGCCATCGATTCAATACCGTTGGCGCTATATGCCATTAGGAACCAGGGGGCGCCGATGACGCCAAGCGCTAAAGCGCCATAGAGAAAATGCTTTGGTCTGATCGTGCCGAGCTGCCGCGTAACGGCAAGGTAGAGCAGGAAGAATCCAGCTGGAAGAACGATCGCCACCGGACCTTTTGTGATGAAACCAACTCCCATCATCGCGGCGGCAAGACTCCAGAGCAGGCCCCTTGGAGGCAGGACGGAAGTTTTGCTGGGTTGACCCGGGCTATCTCCCTTGCTCTTGAGACCGGCATACAACAGTATGAGCGTGATTAGATCGCACAGAACCAGCATGATATCGGACATGCATAAAGCGCTGAACGACATATACATGAAGGAGCTCGCCAAAATCATCGCCGCGAAGAGAGCCTGCCGGTTGCCGAATACCGCGCGACTCACTGAAGCGGTGGTGGCTATAACAGCAAGCGATCCGACAATCGAGGGCAGACGTGAGGCAAAATGGCTGATACCGAATGTTTTGAAACAACCAATAATCATCCAGTAGCACAAGATCGGTTTATCAAAAAAAGCCACACCATGATAAAGCGGCGTGATGTAGTTGGAAGCGACGATCATTTCACGAGCGCATTCGGCGAAAAATACTTCAGCCCGACTGAACTTCGGCCAGAAGTAAGCGAGGCTCAGGTAGAAAGCCGCACAGGCAGCTAGTATCAGAACTAGCCCTTTCAGGTATGCGGACTTGTCAGCGTCCGCCACTGCTGCCCCATACTCAGGCGAGGCATAGCTATCGCTCGCCTCAACTGGTCTTCTTTCTTTTTCGGCAATCTTCATCGCTGCATCTGTTCTTAATGTAGGACCGGCGGAATGAAAATCTTACCGTTAATCAACCGGGGATTTCGTGATCTGTAATTGATCCTTATCGAAACTGCCCAAATGGCAGAAACTATCGATATTTAGAGGATTATGACATCTTAGTATGTCCAAAACGTGAGACCCGTTTATAGAAGTAGATTAGCGGTTTTTTCAGGGGTGTATTTTGGGGTACTCAGCATGGTGGAATTACTAATGGCGTCGGGAATTTCCCCAATCGACTACCTGTGTAGAAGCACGTTACGATTCAGGCTGTCAAGCGCAAGTTTCTAACCGCACCTGCGGGGAGCCCTAAATGACCCAGAGGCAATTTGAATCTGGATTCGATGTCGGAAAGCCAACATCCGATCTTACCGATAACCCGCTCATCAAGCAGGTGCTATTGGAGACCAAGATTAAACAGAGTCAGGCATTTTCGCATTCTGAAGGGATTTCGCGAGTTGGTGAGGTATTTGGCGGAGGAATCAAAGACGCATCAGCCTATGCGCTGTCTGACCATCAGCGCTATGCACCCGAAGCAGCAGTCGGCATAGGCATGGGACTCGGGCTATCCGCCATTTCGAAATTTGGCCCTAAATCAGCTACCGCCACAGGCGGTATCATGACCGCGCTCTGGATGAAGAGAGCACAACCCGGAAATCGCTGGGACGGCTTTGCCAAAACAGCAGTAGAGAGTTACAAGTCTACTTTCAGCCTGGACGCGAACCGGCGTTCAGAAAATAGAGGACTGGGCGCTCTAGCTGCCGAAAACACTGTCGTCATGCCTGCGAGCGCTGGTGATTTCGCATGTGGAGCAAAGGTCGCTCAAAAAAACTGGGACTCAAGGGCCGGGCGTCATATCAGCGCCGAAGCGCTCGCGCTGGCGGCATCGCTTCGCATAACCGGTCAGGTGGACGAACTCACAGGAAATATGCGCGAAGCGCTCAAAGCATACAAGGACAGGATCGCGGCTTTGAACGGTGGACAGGCGGAGGTAAACGAAAGCCCCGAGCCGCAATCGCAGCAAGCCGCAGAACAAGACTCAAAACTGGAACCCGAAAGCCGAACAGATTCCACAGTCAGCACCGCCGGTGATGGCGAACAAAGAACAGGAGAACCACCCATCGTGACTGCCGCAATTAGAGAAGTTCCCACGTTACAAGTGGTAGACAATACAGCGCCGAAAGTGGCTGCGCTGACTGAGCCGGTCAACCCGGCGCCAGGTCCCAGTGCGGTAAAACCGCAGGTCGCTGAAGCGGCAACGCAAAGCAACTCCCGCACGGTGGGAAAAGGGACAATCAAGGAAGTGGAGTCCGCCAAGCAAGGCGTCGAAGCGCCGGTCGAAAAACCGAGTATCAGCGCCGAGGCGCTGCCCAAGGCAAGAGCGATAGAATTCGCATTCCAGGATGCGCAACGACATTCAAATTCTTTTGATAGTCAGCGAGCTCTACGACAAGCGGAACGCGACATTGCCGACATCGAGACCAACCGCAAGAGGTTCACCGGTTCTGCCGAGCGCGAAGCAGCCTTGCAGGAAGCTCGCAACCGGAAGTCAGAGGCAGACGCCGCATTGAAGGACAACTCGCCGAAGTACGCTCAGACTCTCAAAAAGCTCAACGATTTCATCCGCGCCGTAGAAAATTACGCCCGGGTCGAGCCGAACGCCGCCACCCGTGATGCGATGCTTCGTGACTCGGTTAGACGGTTGGAAGAGCTGATGATGCCAATCGATAATATCTGGAACGGCATCGCCGGCAAAACCGCAGATCTCCCAAGACCTGGTGTAAAGACCGCAGGAGATCGCCCAGTCTGGCCGGAAGAGCGACTCAATCTGATACAAAATCATCTGGAAGCGAAGATTAATACTGTAGATGGTGCCCAGGCACAGCGTGTCAATACAGTCAAAGACAACGCTACATTCCGTGAGATCTTCCAACTATTCGATGAAGGCAAGCTCCCGATGGGAGGTTCTCTAGTCTTCTTCACGGCAGAAGGCACCCTGTTGTATCAATCAGAGCTCAAGGTCTCCCCAAAAGCGTATCAGTCAAGGGCGAAAGATGCAGCCTCTGCGGAAAAGCACGCCAACAATACTCCGGCATTTATCGACGTATCGAGACTACAGCGCGGTCACGGACCAGAAGGCGCCGGACTGTGGCGCTTCATCGGACAGGAAAGCCGCATTATCGGTGCTGCTGTGCTAAATCCGGTCATGCGCGACGGCAAGCCGGTCGAGCTTCCCGGCGCTCGCAACAAGCATGGCGAGCCGATGGTGAAGAAAGAGGTCGTCATGGTAATTAACACCGTGCCCGAGGGAATTTCGGCAAACATGGCTTATGGACACATGCTCAACACTATGAGAGCCAGGAAAATTGCGCTGGATAGAGGCGTCGGTGCCAGCGCGGAATCGACTAGCGACACATCCAGAGAGACTCCCAGGCATTCGCCGGACAATAGGACAGCAGGTTAAAGAAAAACCGGAGAGCAAAACAGACATGCCCAACGATCCGATATCCGGCTCAAAAACGGCCAGGATGCTGAATTCCGAGGCATAGAAAAAACAATATTAGGCTTCCGTTGACGAGCCGTCTGCAACCAGGATACACAGCTGGCAATCAACCACTCGAAACGGACCCGAAAACAGCCCAAACAGACCTGACTACGACTACAGGATAGCGAGACAAGGCAGCGTTGGGCACAACAAACCAACAAGGGGGAGGCAACTCCTCCTTTTGATTTTTACTTCCGGCAGTGGCGCTACTTGCTCAACGACTTACTGGCTGATGCCACAGCCAATCTGGGCTCGCCAGGCTGGCTAAACTCCGTCGGCAATCCCAGATCGGCCTGGTCGATAGCGACCAAAGCATTATGGATGTGACTGATGTCCATCGCGATTTTTTGCAATTCCGGCGGACTGATTGCCTGCTCGGCATCGCTAATTGACTTTTCAGGAGAGCAATGGACTTCCAGCATCACACCATCGGCACCGCAGGCAATGGCGGCTCGCGACATCGGTCTTATGAGGTTACGCTTCCCGGTGGCATGACTTGGATCGACGACAACCGGCAGCCCGGTCAATGATTTGAGCAGCGGCACCGCGCTCAGATCGAGAGTATTACGAGTGCGTTGCTCGAAGGTACGAATTCCGCGTTCGCATAAAATGACCTGGCTGTTGCCCGAGAGCATGACGTACTCGATTGCATGCAGATACTCGTCAATGGTCGCGGAGATCCCGCGTTTCAATAAAACAGGCTTGTTGGTCGAACCGACCTCTTTGAGCAGCTCGTAGTTGTACATATTTCTGGCGCCGATCTGAAGCACATCAACCGACTCGAGAGCCTGCTCGACCTGCTCGCAAGACATTACCTCGCTGACCACCGGAAGTCCTGTAACTCGGCGCGCTTCTTTCAAATAAGAGAGTGCTTCCGCTCCGAGACCGGCAAATTCATACGGACTGGTGCGCGGCTTGAACGCGCCGCCTCTGAGCATGGTCGCCCCTGAGGCTTTGACGCGACGAGCCAATTCCAGAATCTGCTCCAAACCTTCGACCGAACAGGGTCCTGCAATAAGCGCCGGGGAGGCGCCACCACCGACAGTGACGCGAACGTCTTTGAGTCCATCGGCTTCGACATCGATCGCCCTGTCCGTATCTGACATCGCAAGCGGACACGAAGACGAAACGCGGATCACACGCGCCACTCCATCTATCTGACTGAATTTATGGGTCGGAAGAGCACGAACATCGCTGTGCACAAATACGACCACCTGAGAAGAGGAGCGCACGACTTCCGCGCGAATCCCCAGCTCCTCGAGCGTCCTGACCACTCGCTCAATATTCTTCTCTTCAAGAGCCGGCTCTAGTACGAGTAACACTGTGTCTTCCTGTAAATCCTGAGGGTCAACCTGGAGCTCTTCAGATGCTGACCTTAAAACGGAGCCCGAGATAACTCAGGCATCGATCTTCCCACATTTTGTCAAGAACGGAGGTTAGAGGTAGCTTGGATAGACTCAGCACTCTGAAGACCATCTTATCGATCGTCTGAATTCATAGCCAGGTTGCCTTCTCACAAGTCGACCAGTATGCGGATCTAGTTAACCTCTGTTAACGCCTCCATTAACAGGAAATAATAGTAAGACGTTAAACAGGTTGGCGACGGTAGCACAAAGTCATAAAATGAGGAAAGGAGCAGTGATTGGAGACAATTGTCGTCAGTCCGTGAGACCATTAGATAACAACCAGAGAATCAATTGTTAGAAGACAACTCCCAACCGGAATACTGCCAAGATCCAAAGTCACCCTCGCAATCTGGCGATGCAACTAGTGCCGGTGGCAGTCTGGCCATGGGCTTTGGCTGCCTGCAGCGTCTCAAGAGAGTCAGCTGGTGGTGCTATGCCACTGCATTCCTGTGGCAATTCAAAAAGTATCTGTTGAAACCGTCGGTAATGCTCGCCCTTGCTCTGACATTGCCTTACGTCGGACTCGATGTGGCACTGGGAAAGATCGCTGGACACGGAACCGTTTACGGCGGGCCGGCCGAGATCATCGGGACATTCGGCGTCGGTGTGATTGCGATGCTTATCGCCTACGTGGCGGCGTTTGTGCTTTTGACCTGGGGTCTATTGTCCAGCCTGCGAGTGTTGACCGCCATGTGCTGCAGCTTTCTGGAACCTCTTCCTGCCGATGATTTTTGCTCGGACAAGCTTCAGCTCAAGGAATGGATTGCAGGCATCCAGGCCGGCGGCATCAACTTTTTCAGCAATCGCAAGTCTTACCTCGCGACAGTCTGGCTGATGTATTCAATATTCATGATTATACCGAGCACGATTTTGTTTGCGACGCTCGTGGTCTTGATGCTTGGAGTGCCGGTTCCCAGCGGAACTACGCCCATGCCTGTTCAGATTAATTTGCCACTGCCCATAGTGATAGCAAGCAGCATCGCCTGCGGTATCAGCGCAGTGATTATGACAAACTACGCACTCGTTCTCATGCCGGTGTCGGCAAGAGCTCAGACGTCGGGTACCGTCGTCAGTCGAAAGGGTTTGTCGCTATCGCTCAAAGTCTTGCCGGCCATAACTATCTATTCCATATTGACTTACGTGCTCTCAACCCTGATCGCAGCTCCTGTGGACGCCCTGGTAATTGCTCAACCCAGCCTGGCATCGGACGTCGTTGTCAGGTATATTTTGTTTGGTGCCAAAGCACTCTGGCACCTGATCTCGTTTATGTTCTTCGTTCCCTTCTCTCTGCTCATACCCTGCGAGATGGTCAGGAATCATACCGACTGATGCCCTATTCAATAATCAACGATCCCGATTCCAGAATGTCCGGACTCTTAGAGCACGCCAGTAGAGCGTCTCGCGTACATTTCGTGCTGTGCGTCGCAGGAACGAAAACAAGCGACATCGAGGGTTTGTCCGGAGCCGGTGCAACTCCAGAGGACCGGCGCTCAACCCCTCGCTGCGACGCCGAAGCGCTTATCAATGGAATATCCGGTAAGACCAGCGCGTTGCCTGTATCTCCTGAAGGAATAGTATCACCGGTGGTTATTACCTCCGCCTGCTTGAAGTTGCTCAATATTCCTGTAACCATCGTTGATTGCGGCGCCTTCGAAAGCCCACGCACAGGAAATGTAATCCAGGCAGGCAATCGCCCGGCCGACTGCCTATCTACCGGCGCCGCCATGGATCTGGAACATGCTCTATTGCTCTTCGAGACAGGGTTGAAGCTTGGCCAGCAACTGTCTTCAGACTACGATCTTCTGATTATCGCTGAATGTGTTCCCGCCGGCACCAGCACGGCCTTCGCCGTTTTGACGGCGCTGGGCTACGACGTACACAACGCGGTTTCGAGCAGCGTGCCTAATCTCAATCATAATATTCGCTGGCGGCTGGCATCGGCAGGCCTGGCCAGCTCCGGACTGACTGAGTTCATCAAAGCCGGCGATCCACTCAACACGCAGCGCCGCCTGAAGCAGCCACTACGAGCGGTGGCAGCTGTCGGTGATCCAATGCAGCCGGTTGCTGCAGGAATTCTTCTGTCAGCAAGCGCAGGAAGCAAAGTCATACTCGGAGGCGGAAGTCAGATGCTGGCGGTGTATTCCTTGGCTCGGGCCTTGAGCGCTGCTCAGCATTTCGATAATCAATTCGACGGCAATCGCGACCATCAACACTTTGACGAAGGACCATGGACTAAGCCGCCACTACAAGAAGGCTGTCCGGGAGAGATTCCTCCAACTGCAGAGTCATCCCAATCGAGCTTCATGATGAGCCCGGCGCCGTTTTTTCCGGCTCACAGCGTCGGAGTAGTAACCACCTCGTGGGTGGCCCACGATAAAAACGCTAGAGTAAGTCAAATAGCAAAATCTGTGGATGCGCCATTTGCATGCTCAATGCTGGATTTCGGCAAATCGACTCATGCCGGACTCAGGGCCTACGAAGATGGACATGTCAAAGAAGGGGTCGGCGCCGGCGCATCGATTGTCCTGGCACACTTGCTCGGCAGATACTCCAACCAGGAGCTCATCGAAGCAATCGATCGAACTTATGCAGATATGGTTCCCGGCGTTAAGGTCCAAAGTTGAAATAGACAGTCCCAACCAAGATGATGCTCAT
>CAZISK010000339.1:0-8035 GCA_964541355.1 uncultured Candidatus Obscuribacterales bacterium | reverse complement strand
ATTGCCGCGGCTTCGCCTCGTGTGGCGATGCCTTTCGCGTCGATCTTGTCCGGTGTTTCGATGATCAGAATACCCTCTCTGGATGCCATCGCGATGCCGAGTCTTGCCCATTGAGGAATGGAGCCGCAATCCGTAAAGCGGCTCAGCTCCTTCTCTATAGTGTTTTCATCAGGTCTCGGTGTATTGAGGGTGCGCGAGAGAATAGTAACCATTTCGCCGCGCTGAATGAATTGCTTAGGGCGAAAACCATCTGAATATCCTGATATATAGTTGTTTTGCCTGATGATCTCTACCGCCTTGAAATAGGGATCTGTCGGTTTTACATCAGGAAAGCTCGGCGTCGATGCGACCGGCTGCTTATCGAGCCCGAGGACGTTAACGAGCCACTGAGCGAGCTCAGCGCGTGTAATCGGATCTCCAGGACGAAACTTGCCGTCGGATGCGACTGGGAGTGCGCCTTTGTTCGAGAGCTTGTCGATATACTTTTCCGCCCAGTAATTGGCAGTATCGGCGTAGCGAGCGGCTTGCGCCGCCGGCGACAAAACCGCGCATACCGCTATCGCGACTACAAGTGCTGCAGTGGAGAATCTCACAAATTTAAAATCCTTACGCGGCGCCGCCGGGATTACACAATCAATCTTACCGCTGTCCGCTGAAAAATACCAAACCAGTTAAACCAGATGCGGTATCGCGCGCGAAGCGAAACTTATTCATCAGAGCTTGAACTCGACGGTTTCTTCGCTGAGCTATCCGATTTTTCATCGCTGGTCAAGCTTTCGTCGTCATCGATCTGTGCTTCAATCGGAGCACTCTTGCGCGTGCGAGAGAGCACCTGGATTTTGTCTCCTACCAGCTTCAACCTGAACAAGAACTGTTGCCCGGGGAACTCAGGTACATCGGTAAAGGGTGAGGAGTTCGTAACCGCTTTGGTGAGAGCTTTCGCAAGCTTCTCGTGATCGGACTCCTCGAAGACGGTCTTCAGATCCATTTTTGTGACCTTGCCTTCCGGATCGATGCCGACAACCATTTTTGTAACTCGTAGCGTGCCGTCCAGATTGGTCGGATACGCGTCTGTCAGGTCCAGGTTCGTTTGGATTGCGTTGGCGGCTTTTTGCAAGAAGCGGGTCTCGTCTTCCTCCGTAAGCCTCTTGTTGGAATCCTTCGACACGGTGGATTTCTCTTCCTTTTCGGAGCCCGGTATCGATAGAGAATCAAGGAATTTATAAGCTTGGTTCGAGTTGACGAACTTGGGCTCTCCCCATACAACCACGCTACAGTAATTGCCTAGCTGTGTAGCGAAGATCCGTTCTCTGAAAATCCCGGAATCTTTCAAGCCCTCATCGAGGTGTCCTTCAATCTCTCTTCCTGGATGTTTTTCGTCGAGTCCGATTGGAATTACGAAAGTGGATTTGCCGTTAACCGATTCACAGGCACCTTTCACCGCAGCATCGAGTGCGAGGTTGGTATCGAATACGGTGATCCATCCGCTTTCGGCATCGCTTTTGTCGTTCGGGATTGGTGGTAGTTTCGAGTAGCCGAGCGCCATGCCGTTGCGCTTGTCCTCATATACGCATGACCAGTATTCCAGAGGCAGGGGATCGGGCGTGCTATGGCGAGATGTGTCATATCCCTTGGTTGACACAACAGCAAGCGGTGCTTCAGGAAACTCAATTTTAATCTTCCGAAATCCTTCCGGCATGAGCGCCTGGAGCGCAAAGAGTTTGGAGTAAACCTGTTCGAAGCGAATCGGCGGTTTTTCCTTGATCGTTTTCTCGAAAACTTTCTTGTGTGTATCCATCGATTCCATCATCATCGGAACCGCTCCGGCGCTTATACCTATAAGCATCGAGAGGACCGCGCCGCCTGCAACGAGATAGAGTTCATTTTTGGAATTGGAAGGCGCTGCAGCACCCCTGCCACGACTGGCGCTCTGCTCTGCTCCCGTTTTTCTCAGAACCAGCTTTCCGATGCCGAACAACACAAGCACTGCGACTACTCCGTAAAGTCCCCAGCCTGCGCCTTTGACTGCTCCCTTCATCCCCGATTCAAAAAGCGATTTCTGGCGATCTTGCTGGAGCTCTTCGAAGCTTTTCTTGGGCTCGTCCGAGACTTTCTGGCTGAATGTGCGGAGATTGCCTTCATCCGCTTCGATTTCATCTAGATTGGTGGCTGTTTTTAAGTCAAAATCGATTTTTTCCTTCTTGCGCTTTTTCGGATCTTTGACGACCTCTTCTATAGAAGCGTCTTCTTCTTCGCGCTCGCGTTGGGCTTTGGCGCTCTTCTTTTCGTCTTTGCTCTCCGCTGTGCTTTCACCGTCTTGCGAGGATTTAGCTGATGTGGACTCCGCCTCTGCATCTTCCGTAGACTTCGACTTGGATTTTACAGTCTTGGCGCTTGATTCAGTCTCCTCGGCATCCTCCCACTGCTCAGTGTCTTCAGACTCTTCAGCGACCGCTTTGGCATGAGACTTCGAAGTCGGCGCACTCGTGCTTTCGTCGGAATCCCAATCTTCCGCGCAGAGCGCTGAAGAAGAGAGGAATAGGACAGCCATCAGTGCAACACAAATGGCGGATAAATTTCGTCTTGCCATACCGACAACGGACCTCAATTACTTCTCCAGAGAATATGTACCACAGTATTGTAGAAAACACTGGAAAGATACAAAGCAATTTCCATTTCTGTACTTGGAAACAGGTATTGGTCGTACGGTTGGCGCGAAGCACCGTATATAGTGTCAAGCCGACTGCTACTTGCTGTGCGTTTGTTCGACTTTGTCGTTAAATTGGGCGAGAGAGTTGACCGTGTTGTTGTACGAGCGGTTGAGCTGAAAGCTCGTGCCGATCGTATTGGTTCCGGCCATCAGCACGAAAAATAGCAACAACGCGAGATATAGCACGTTCTTATGCTCATCGTAGAAGTTGTTCATCTGCTTGATCAGCTCGGAGGCTTGCTGCTCCATTGGGCTTTCGACTTGCGTAAAGCTGGATGAGTTGCCGGGACGACTTGAAGCCGTAGAGTTGAAGGGGCGAGCTTGCTCTCTTGATTGACGATTGCCAGGTTCGCCCTGGCCCTTGACGGTACTTGGTGTTGGAATCGAGTCAAGTTGCTGGCTGAGCAACGGCGAAGAAAGGGCACTGGCTTGTATGCCTAGAACGACACCGGTATCGGCTTGCTTGATCTTGCGTTCGATTAGAGTGAGAGTGTCCAGAAGGTCGCTTGCGCTCTGAAAGCGATATTCGCGATCTTTTTGCAGGCACGTGAACACCACCTGGGAGAGCTCATGTTCGGCTTGCGTGGTACAGGGAATCGGCTCGGGCGTGTCGCTCAGATGTTTGTACAAGGTCTGTAGATGGTTCTCTCCGACTAACGGGGCACGACCGGCAAGGCATTCATACATGACGCATCCGAGCGAATAGATGTCGGAACGAGCGTCGACCTTTTCGCCGCGACACTGCTCCGGGCTCATGTAGAGGGGGCTCCCAAAGACCGAGCCGGTAGCGGTCAGGTGTTGGGTGGGCTGATCGTCCTGCGAAAGAACCTTTGCTATACCCAGATCGACGAGCTTGGCATAGCGTTCTCCGCTGATATCCTGGATCATGATGTTGGCAGGTTTTAAGTCCCGGTGAATAATGTTGTTCTGATGCAAGTATCTCAAGGCCTTGCAAACCTGCACTAGAACAGGCACTATGTCTGATGGGCGCGGACGTCCATATGTCGCTAACATTGCATCCAGACTCCAGCCATCGACGTACTCCATAACGAGATACGGATTGGCGTCCTCCGTGTAGCCGTAATCGAATACGGCGATTAAATTGGGGTGATTTAGATTGCTGCCGGCTTGTGCCTCCAGCTCGAATCGCGCCCTGCTGCTATCATCGGTCAGAAGGGTCGGATTTAAGACTTTGATGGCGACAATTTTGCTGAGCTGTCTGTGGCGCGCCTTCAGGACAGCCCCCATGCCGCCTTGTCCGAGCACCTCTATGACTTCGTACTTGTCGCCGATTGTCTTATTCAGACCGGTGTTGTCTTGAGTAGTAATCTCTACCATTCCATCAACTCTGTTCTTTATTAAGGCCAAAAACAGGTGTCCGTTTAATATATTTGCCACTAATCGAATTACATCAAACCGTATTGTCGTGCCGCACCTTTGCTATAAGTCTGTATTGCCAATTTCTGAAAGAGTAAAGGTGTCCACTGAGATACAGAATGCGTAAGAGTCGCACAGGTAGCCGATAACCTGAACAATCGAGGGAAATTTATTTTTTTTTTTCAGTGGGCGAGATCGCCACCAATACGGGGATGGCGGAAAGCTTTCGAGGCTGGCCCCTACCGTGTCGGCGAGCGGTCTGATATGATGAATTTACTTACTAATCAACTCGCAACAACAGTCCTTATTTTCTGCTTGCCGATCAATCGCCGGCGAGTCGGGAATGAGCCGGAATCCATGAGTATGGCACCCACTAACGAGTTCGGCGGAAAATGTCGCTAGATGAACAAACAAGACTGAGCCTCTCCAGGCATGTGGAGTTGTGGATGAATATCGCGTTGTCCACAAAATTGGCAGATCGCAATGTGACCGAACGCGCAGTTCGGGATGCTTACAGGATCGTCGGCCTACCTCCGCCGACCCGCTACGTCTGGTTGGATTCGCCGATGGCAGGAGCAATTGCTGCTGCCCATATATCGACGGCGATCAATAATGTCAACGAACGCGTCGCTCGCCGACCACAAGAGTTCATGATGAACAAACTCTGGCAGAAAGCCGAGGTGATGAATCAGACTCTGCGTTGGGAGCAGATTCAAGTGCAACTGTCGCGCGGATCGCTTACGGCACTGCGCAACAACGTCGTTCTACCGATTGCGCGCCAGATCGCCAATCAGCAGGTGGACCGGTCTCAGCAGGCTCGTTTGTCGCTCTTCGCCGGCGGTCGTGCCAAGGGCGCCAACATGTCTGCCGAGATTTGGAACAATGCGGTTGCGGCTGTCAAAGAAGAGTTGACGCAGGAAGAGCTGAAGAACATGGACAACTGTGTCACCTGGGCTCGTATATCCAAGCAGTTGACCGCTTGTAGCTTCGGCAACATGGATGGCGCCTTCTTCGCCTTTCTCGATTATGCCAACATGGCTGGAATGAGCCTCAACGACATGCAGGGCATCGTCGAAATCGCTCAGTCGGCTGGGTGGTGGTGGCCGTTCATGGATTTCTGCATTCTTACCGAGCGCCCGAAGGCGCTGCACATCAATCGCCAGGTTCTGCTTCATCGAGAGAATGGACCGGCCGTTGAATTTAGAGATGGATGGAGCGTTTTTGCGATGAACGGCAATATCGTGGCTCGTGAAATTGCCGACGCTGCCGTGCAGGTGGCGGTGGAGTCGATCTCGGAGTGATGCTGCTTCTGGTGTTGCATTCGGTGTCACCTCCGGCCGTCGGCGGGCGGCGTCATATAATAAGTTGACCCCGTATTAGGCAAGCGCGCTCATGGGTACAAAGTAGAATGTGTTAGTCAGGTACCCCTTTGCCCGGGTGAATGCGACCGCCTATGTGCCCATAACGTCGCGGCGCTCGATTCGCGTATTAGAGTCGCTACGCAAGATCAGGTAACCGGTAGGCCGCTCAGCCATTTTTTCTAATTTTGGTTTAAAGGAAGAGGATGACCGCGGGAACGTGAGCGAACCATTGACGTCGTGTAGTTTGTATGAGTGAAAATTGGAGCCTTCGGGAAGCTTATAGAGCTTGTCGATGATGAGCATGAAATTGAAACTAGCTAGTATTGGGTCTACATTCACCGCCATCCTTGCAATCTACCTGGCTGTGCAGGGTCAGAGCCACGCTCAGCAGGATGCAGAGAGAGGCAAAGTCAGAAAAGTCCTCTCTCAGACGACGATCATCCAAACCGGCGAGATCTCAGCCCCGCAAGGACCGCGTAAGCCATTCGGTTCGCACCTTGAGCCGATTCTAAAGGCTGTAGGTGCTTCAGACGACCAGAAAAAGACGATTTCCGAAATCGTCCAGGACTTCAAGGGCCGCATCGAGCCGATGAGAAAGAAGCATGACGAGTTGCGGGACGAATTTCTGAGCTCGCTTACATCGGGCAAATCGGGTGACACTATCATTGCTACGCAGGCGGAGTTCAATCGAGTGCATAGCGATCTGTCGGCACAATACCTTGCTCTTCGTCTCAAGGTTCAGCAAGTTTTGACTCCTGAGCAGAACGAAAAATACAAAATCTACCGCGAAAAACAAGGCTGGAAGTAACGCTTAGACAGCGTGGAGTGCGTCCATGTCAAAAGGAAAGAAGGTTCTGGTTGTCGGAGCGGGCATGGCCGGGCTGGCTGCCGCCCGCCATCTTCACTCGAGCGGTGTGGAGGTTATACTACTAGAATCGCGCAATCGAATCGGCGGTCGCATATGGACTGACGATGCCCTCGGTGTGCCAGTTGATCTTGGCGCTGCCTGGATTCACGGGAAGACCAATAATCCTCTCGTTCCACTTGCGCGTGCCAATCATATCGAGACATGCCCGGCGGACCTGAAGAATAGCCTATTGGTAGATGATGATGGGCGCCGGGTGCCTGCCTGGAAAAAGATCATGTTCGCGCCACGTGCCGATCGAGTTCTGGCTCGACTGAGGCGGATTGCCAAAAGACAGGAACGCGACATATCAGTTGCAGAAGCCGTCGCCACGCTTACCGAGGAGAGCCACATGAGCGAGCCGGAGCTCTGTTTTCTCAATCGGCATCTCATCGAGTTTGAAGCGCTCAACGCCTCGAATCTGGAGGATCAGTCGCTCTTCGCTTTGACCTCTGGATCTGTCGCGTTTCGTGGTGGCGATCTGGCGTTTCCTCATGGATTTTCTCAATTGATCGATTTGTTGGCGCGCGGTCTCGATATTCGATTGAGAGAAACAGTTCTCGACGTCAACAACAACAGCTCGGCCGTGGTCATCGAAACCAGCGCGGCGACATACGAAGCCGATGCAGCAGTCATTACTTTGCCGCTTGGTGTATTGAAATCAGGCACGGTCAAATTTTCTCCATCCTTGCCGCGCTATATGGACGAGGCGGTCTCGTCCGTGAAAATGGGTCTGTTCAACAAAGTTGCCATCCGCTTCTCGGAGCCGTTTTGGCCGCGCGAGTTTGATTTTATTGAAACGGTGCCGAAGAGGAAGGAGACCATTTGTCAGTTTGTCAATTGGTATCGCTACGTCGATCAACCGATTCTCATTGCCTGCATCGCGTCGGACACTGCTCGGCAATGGGAGTTCCTGTCTGATGAGCAAACAATCGGCAACGTTCTCGCGCTGCTCGAAAGACTGTTTCCAGGACGTGTCAGCGACGTGGTAGCAAGTTTGGTCACCCGCTGGGGAAAGGATCCGTCCTCACTCGGAGCATATTCAGTAGTTCATCCCGGCGCTCCGGCCAGGCTGTTTGATGCACTTAGAGAGCCGGTCAATCGGCTCTTCTTTGCGGGTGAAGCAACAACGCGCTTGCACCAGGGCACCGTCCATGGTGCGTACCTGAGCGGGCTCGAAGCCGCTCGAAAACTTATCGCAAGCGCCAACTTCCGCCGATGAACTAAACCAGGACTTTTGCCAACGACTTGCCTTGCTCATCGACCGAGCGAATCAACCCTTCCAGATTGATGCGCTGACCACGAGCAGTGAGCACTACCAGGTAGTGACCGGCGGTCTCAATGAAGTGCAGGATGCCCTGGTCGGTCAAGAGGGTCATCTGAACCAGAGCTCCGCGGTTCATGCGCTGGATGGAGACGTCGTTGTTGGAGAACAACGTAGCGGAGAGTGCGCCTATCGTAGCGACCTCTATCTCCGGAGGCAGCGACGTACAAAGTACGGTGCCGTCACGTCCCACAAGCAGGCATCCGAGAATGCCATGCTTGCCGTTGAGTGAAGCGACAAGCTGTTTTACGTGCTCATTGATCTCTGCCACAAAACTTCCCCCTAGTTTAATTACCTACTTATTATTCCTCTTCTTCGGAAGAATCTTCGTCCGTCTTCTTGGCTTCCGCTTCCGCCGC
>CAZISK010000338.1:0-8073 GCA_964541355.1 uncultured Candidatus Obscuribacterales bacterium | reverse complement strand
TGGTGTTGAGGAACGACGCCACAACGCCGAGTTGACCTAGAAGCGGCGTCTCCGGCTGAGACCATGAGCCGTCTTCCGGCTCCGACTGCACTACGCTAGTATCGTAGTTCGCCGGCAACATGTCGCGCAGTACTGGGACCGCCAGCCGAGTATGTTTGAGATCAAGCTTTCGTTCAGAAGGCGGTCGGCTTTCCGGCACTGGATGACGCCAGTCGATCATCCTGGGGTCGCGCCTCCGATGCAGATACTCAAAGCTCGGGTCAATTCCCTGAGTAAAGAGTAAAGCGAGAAGATGATTGATTTGGGTGATCGCCGAACGAGAAGCAACATTGGTTGCAATCGAGAGGTGCGCGCTGTCGCCTAGAACACTGCTGACCACGGCCGTCAGAACGCCGTTGGGACCAACCTCGATGAACTTTCGAACACCGCTGTCGTACATCGCCCTGATTGTTTGCTTCAACAAGACGGTTTTCGTGAACAGTTCGGTAAATGAATCTCGCAGAAGCTCTTCATCGTCCGGGATCTGCCGTCCCGTAGAGCAAGACCAGGCAGACACTGACAGTGATTTGATCTTTACCGACTGGACTGAGGCATGATTTTTGTCCACTAAACCCTTCACCAGCGGCGTGTGATATGGTATCGCATGTGGTAGGGTCTGATGGATGATGCGCTGCTCGGTGAGATCCTTACTCAACTGCTCAACCACTTTAGTGCTGCCGGTGACGATAATATGATCGTCGCCAAGATCCGCACTGACATGCACGTCTTTGAACGACTCAAGCTTCTTCACCCGCTCCGCCGAAGCCAGTATGCGAAGCGAACGCAACTGGGCGAGTGCCTCAGCCGGCACTGCTCGCGCTACTTTCGTGCTGAGACTGTAGAAGGTTTCCGCCACGCTGAGGACATCGACTGCACCAGCAGTGGTGATAGCCGCGAACTCGCCTGTGCTACAGCCCATAACAGCGTCCGGGTGAATACCCAGATGCATCAGAAGCTGGTGCAGCGCGTACTCCGCAAGAAGCACAGCAACAACGGCGAAGTCCTCCGCGGCCAATGGCGGTGGTGCCTTCATCGTTGATTCGAAGTTCGGGACAGGGAAGATAACGCTGCTGGGAAGGACCTCGGCACCGGATGCGACGGCAACGGTATCGACGATGTCGAATACAGCCCGAACTTCCGGGAAGTGAATACACAACTCCGCCAGCATACCGTGATAAGCAGAGCCCAAGCCTGGATAGAGAAAAGCCAGCTTGCCACCCAGCCCAGTATCAGGACTGGCAAAGTATATTCCTCGCTCCGCCTCCTCCACGCTGGATTTCGAAGAGACAATCGACCTGGCAGCCTCGAGCCTGACCAATAGTTGTCCGAAATCACCTGCGACTATTGCCAGACGGAAAGCCTTATCACAAGCGGCGCTGCTCGTCGAACAGACTGAATAGGCGATGTCTTTGAACGGCGTTGAAGGAGATTGATTCAAGAATTTGATTAGACTGTCGATGTCGTTTGAGAGCTGCCCCAGCGTCGGAGCGGCCAGCGCGAAGACTTCCGACGGGAACTCTTGTAATAAGGAGCCCGCGCGGTTATCGAGAATGACTGCGATAGGCGAATCAGTGCTCAACTTTTCGACCTTGTCGTGCTCCTCCAGAATGACATGACCGTTGATGCCGCCGAAGCCGAATGCACTTACCCCGGCTCGTCGTGGAGAGCCGGAATTGCTGGCATTGATCCATGGACGAGAAGCCGTGTTGATGTAACAGGGATGTCTTGTCCAATCTATTTTAGAGTTTGGTTGCTGTACGTTGAGCGTCGGTGGAATGATTTTGTGATGCAGGGCCAGGACAGCCTTGATAATGCCAGCTACAGCGCTGGCCGACTGGCAATGACCGATCATGGATTTGACGGAACCGATGGCACACCATGGCTCTTCATTGGTCCTGTCGCCAAAGACTTTTGCTACAGCCTTGAGTTCAACGACATCACCAGTGGGGGTGCCTGTACCGTGCGCCTCCAGAAGTCCGATGCTCCTGGGAGAGACGCCAGCCATCTGGAAAGCCTTTTCCATAGCCAGCGCTTCACCGTCCAGATTGGGAGAGAGTACGCCGCCGCCATGACCATCGCTGGAAGATGCGATTCCGCATATCGTCGCATATATTCGGTCACCATCCTTGAGGGCATCTTCCAGGCGTTTCAAACAGATTATTCCAATCCCTTCGCCGAGCATGGTTCCATCAGCAGACTCGTCAAATGGTCGAATAATGTCTTGACGCGAAAGCGCACCTAATCCACAAAACATCTGGAAGAAAACGGCGGAGGCATTAACGTGCAATCCGCCCGCTAATGCAAAATCACAGCGTCCGGACAACAGATCATCGACCGCTGTTTCAATAGCCACCATCGAAGATGCACAGGCAGCATCAACAAGAAGATTTCGTCCTCTAAACCCGAGCTTAGCCGCGATTCGGCCGGCCAGCACGCTCGGCATAGCACCAGGAATAGTGTCAGAATTGCATTCTACCAGACGCTGCCTGATCTCCGATGCCGCTGCTTCAAGCAGTGCCTCGCTTCCTGGAGGCAGCGCATTACGAAGGATATCTACAATTTCGCCGACAGTCTTCGACTGTTGGATCATATTCATCGCGCCGGCTCCAGGTGCCGAGATACGCCCTAAAATCACTTCAGCTCGGTCGCCGTCGAGCTCACGATCGAGGTAGCCGGAATCCGCCATGGCATCATATGCGACCTTCAGAGTTAGAAATTGATCCGGATCACTGCCCGCAACCGCGCTCGGCATGACGCCAAACTTCAGCGGATCGAAATAAGCGTGTTCGGAGATAAAACCGCCGCGCTTCGAGTAGCTCCCTCCAAATCCACGCATCTGTGGTGCGTAGAACTCGGACAGATTCCACTCGCTGCCGGATATCTCCCTAGTGCAATCGACGCCGTTAACTATATTGGACCAGTATGATGAAAGATCAGGCGAACCCGGAAACAAGCAGCTCATACCAATGATAGCGATGCGCCCGGTTGTCGAGCTTGAGCGGACTGACGAGGTCATTGCACGAGCTCTCTAACCACTTCCGAAGAAGAGAATCGATTAAAGTTCTTGCTTGCTATACCGCCGAGACCTTCGACCACGAAACAAAGCTCATTGTTGCTGTCGTAAATTGCCAGATCACAGAGCAGCTCAGTGGCCATAGCGGGGTTAAGGAAGATTTGCGCAGTAGCGGCGAAAGGCATGTTGCGACGACCAAAGAGGTGCATCGTCTTGAAGCCTGTCGGCAAAACGGTCACGTCTCGATAGTGCCTAGCCCAGATTCCAGCCAACTGCATAGCGCTGTCCAGAAGCACCGGGTCGACGATCCAGCCGGAGCTGTCGCTCGTCGTGACACAACGTTGAGGCGAGCAGCCAGTGACATTACCTGTGATGCCGTCAGCCGCCAGGAATTGAACGGTCTGAATGCCCTGAAATATCGGTCCGTGGAAGAGCCATTTACCATAGACATCAGTGGGCTGAGGCAAAGTCGGCTCCGACTGCAGCGAAGATACCGGACCTATAAGGCGTGGAATCTGAGTACCGGTTGACGTAACCCACTTTTCCGGTACCATATTAGGTGCCTGAGCAAACTGAGCCTTGCAACGGAAGTGCACTTTCTTTGCCTGACCGGCAGCGACCAGTTGCAAGGCAACTTCGCCGTCAACAGCCTCAGGAAGTACTTCGATCGAAAATTCCTTTTGTTGTGTGTGAAATACAACGCCAGCCGGTATGTCAAGTTGTGAGACCTTAACGAGATGACGTTCCGGATAGACGGACTGCGCTGCTTCGAGCATCGTTTCCAACGCCACTGCCATCGGCATGACTGGGATGCCGTCGAATTTGTGGTCGTGAAGATAGTGATGATGACTCGTGTCGATCAGCAAGTTGAACGTGGGCGGCGTGGCGATGCTCAAGTTGGCCCGATTGACGATCACACCGGAAGGCAAGATTTTTGAATCTACAGGAGCCGCTGGTGCTGAAGCAGTATGCTCCTTGAGCCTGCCTACGAGCAGCACTTCTACATGGTCCGGAACGTTGGACTTGAGCTCCTCGTGGAAGCAAGCGCAGCCGTCGTCAGGTTGAATCATCGACCAACCATGGCTGGCAAAAACCTGCTCCAATTCCGGTGGCGCCATACCAGCTTGCCACGGTCCCCACATGAGAGAGGCGATGCGACAGTTGTTGTTGGAGCGCTTCAACTTGAGAGCCAACTTGTTAAGCGCTTCATTGGCTGCTACGTAGTCGCTCTGTCCGGAATTGCCTGTTCTACCGACAACGGACGAAAACAGGTACATGAATTGCAGATTTTCGAATCGTATCTTTTTAGCGAGGGTCAAGGCGCTCTTCACCTTGGTATTGAAAACACGCTCGAACGAGGAAAGGCTCTTAGCCTTAATCAAAGCATCTTCAATGATGCCGGCGCCTTGAATTACCCCGTCGATCGTCGATGTTTCATAGATTGAATCGATCAGACGGCCGAACGCAGCTTCATCAGTTACATCCACGGAGTGGTAGCGCACTGTCGAGCCAGCGGCTTTCACTTTCGCGAGTGTATCGCGAACTTCGCGCTCACGGAGTAATTGTTGATATGCGCGTTCGACATCACGAACATTGATCACTTTGCCGGTGCGCTGCATCTCGTCGATAATCGCAGCTTTTACATCCTTCTGAGTCTCGAGTCCGGCTGTTACCGGCGACTCATTGTCGGCTGGTCTGGAAATCCTGCCCACGATCACGAAAGTAGGTTGATATCGGCGAGCCAGATCGAGAACTATCTCTGCTGTGATACCACGGGCGCCGCCGGTGACAAGCACCACAGATGATGGCGTCAACGGCAGAGATTGCTCGACCTTGCGCAGGTCGAACCTGGATTCAGAGATCTCGAGTCCTATTCGTTGTCCTTTATCCAGCCCGATCTCAACAATGTCGTCATCGGCTAACAGCTCTCCGACGACTGAAGACGCAATCGAGTCTAGGGCATCACAACGATCGACATCGACAACCTTGACATGGACGGATGGCATCTCCTTTGCGATCGTTTTCGTAAGACCAGCAATCGCTGCCTGCTCAATCAATCTCTCAGGAGTCAATTCTCCGTCCAGGTCGCTGACGCCAAATGTCCCACCCATCCTCGTGACGGTCAGGACAGAACTACGCTGTCCCCTGGCGCCAAAGGAATTGAGGCCGGACTCCAGCGACTTGGTCAGTAAGAACAACTGCTTCAGTCTATTCCAGTCCCGCTCGCTGGACCCTGATTCCACGTCGAATCCGGCCAGATAGACCAGGGAACCAACCGGTCCATGCTTCTTTTGGAACTGCTGCAGGAAGCTATTAACGCTGTCTTCGTCAGCCGAAATATCGCCGGCCTGTACATGCACTGAAATCTGATCGTGCCTCTTGAGGTTGGCGGCAACCATATCCGCCAGACCGGAATCGCCACCGACCAGAAGTACCTGTGGTGCAAGAGCATTCTTGGTTCTTGATGCGCCCGGTAGCGGCTTGACAGTTACGAGGCCACGAACCACGTTTTCAACGTTGCCGGTCTTGACCGGCACTACTTGTGTTGCGTCGGCGGAAGGTACCGGTGCGGTGTCATCGTCCAAAGATCGAATCCAATCAATAATTCCGGCAAGAGTCTTCGTTCCCGCCAGCTTCTCAATACCGCTCTCAAGCTTCTCTTGCGTGCCTTCAGGCAAGAGCTTGCGGAAGTTGTTGAGAATTTCGACACGCTTGATCGAGTCGATACCAAGATCGGCCTCCAGATCTAAATTGGGATCGAGCATCTGGCGAGGGTAGCCGGTGCGGTCGCTGACGATCTCGAAAAGACTATCGACAAGCTGCTCCGTGTTGAGGGCATTACAGTGAGTAGATGCAACCTCTGTCTGAGATTGTGAACCCGGACCGATTTGAATCTCGTCACCAGGCACGTTGGCCTCCGACAGTTGCCTCGGAGGCTCGAACTGTGTCTGTCCAATCGCGTTGTCGAAATCGAATTGCTGCCGATATGAGACCGGGTGCTCGCCGTTGTTTTCCGGGAAGGCAAGCGGCAGTTCTCCGCTATCGGGCGCCATTTGCGACACAATCGCTCTTTGAGGGTAGCTGTTTTGTTGATCGACAGGCAATCTTCCTGATTGCAGGTACGCCAGCATTACCTTTTGTTGTGCATCGAGGAATCGATTGGTCATCTCGAGCATGCTCTTTTGAAACTCGAGCATCACCTTCTCGACAGCGGCATCTGAGCCGGGAGCCGGACCGCCCAGGGACTGACTCGGCAGAGATCCTGTCCGCTGCGGCATTGCGCCGGTCGCCCTGGCGATAGGTCGATCTGCAATCCTTGAAGCTTGATTAGATTGAGGAGGTGAGTTATTTGGTTTCATGCCCTTGTTCTCTGAGATGGAATGCGGTTGGAGAGTCGATTCCGGTCGCCCCGTCCCGTTGTTGCCATTTGAAGTGCCACTATTGAGGACATCTCCAGCGCTCTTGCGACCGCCGGTCAAGGCCTCTGAATGATGCGAAACACTGACGCGATTGGATGAACCATTTCCTTCCGCGGAGCTGAGCGACTGCAAACTTCCGTTGTTGCCGCTCTCCATCCGGACGCTGCCGTCACTCGACAGACTAAGCCGGTTAACAATCTTCTGAGCATCCTTCTTCCGATCGATATCGCCGACTCGCTCGATAGCGGAGCTGTTGACCCGGTAAAGCAGCCGCGCTTTTTTCGTGGATTCGACCGGCTCTTCGCGCTCTCGCAAAGATCTGGGCATGCGATTCCAGAAAAGTTTTCCAAGGGCGAGCCGAGCAACACCACCATTGACGGTGATTTGAGCAAGCCCATTGAGCAAATGCTGAAGCGGCTCTCTGGCACGTTCGCTTGAGACCGCAATGATGTCTTTGTCTTTGAGTGTCGCTTCGGTCAGACCGGTAAGAACGTTACCGGGACCAACCTCAACAAAAACCCGCGCGCCGGACTCGTACATCTGGTTGAGTTGATCGGCGAACAGGACCGGCTTGAGCGCATGATCGCCAAGTTGAACGGCGATTGCGTCCGGCTGCTCGCTGTAAGGCGCCGCCGTCGTATTGGAGAACACAGGAATCTTTGGAGATGCCAGCTTCTGTTTTTTCAAAAACGCACTTAGTGGAGCACGAGATGCCTTCAGCAACGGGCTGTGGAAAGCAGCGGACACCGGAATCTTCTTACAGGCGATATTACGATTAGTCAGCGCCGATAGCGCAGATTCGATAGAAGCGGCTGCACCAGATATAATGCACTGTGTAGGTGTATTGACGTTGGCGAGATAAACATCGGGGAACTCAGAAATCTCTTTTTGAACCGTCTGAAAGGAAGACGCCACAGCAGCCATGGCACCAGGAACGTTGGCCGCGCACTCGGATAGGATGCGGCCTCGCTCAGCCGACACCTCCAAAAGCTGCTCTTCGGAGAAAACACCGGCGGCGTAGAGCGCGACATATTCCCCATAGCTGTGACCGGCCACCATATCTGGTTGCAGACCGAAACCGGTCAAGAGTTTGAACATCGCCAGATCGCAGGCTCCAAGCGCAGGTTGAGCCACTTCCGTACGGGTGAGCGACTCCGCTTGCTCCTGCTTCCCGGCCTCCGTGAAAGCCGGAATCGGGAAGATATAACTGGACAGCGGTCTGCCAAACCTCGACTTCAGGACACGATCAGCATTCGCAACCGTTGTACGAAGCTCGGGGAAAAAGGCCGAAAGGTCTCTGAGCATGTCGACACGCTGCGAACCTTGACCCGGGAAGAGGAAGGCAATCTTTCCTGTGCGATTGGCGGAATTGTTGTAATGAATCCCGGTCCTCAAGCTCACAGGCTGATCTTTGTCTACTATCTCCCGCGCCTGAAGCACTTTACTAGAGAGGTCCTCCAGCGAGGATGCCACTATGGCCAGTGCATAGCCGGCACCCGGCGAATCGTTGACACGCAGGCTCAATTTGTGCGCCAGATAAAATAGCTTGCGTTGTGGCTCACTGGTCGCCTCTGTCGCTACAGCCAGCTCGGGCTGTAGCTA
>CAZISK010000337.1:6975-8095 GCA_964541355.1 uncultured Candidatus Obscuribacterales bacterium | reverse complement strand
GATCGACCCGCTGGCCGAGCTCGTAAAAATCGATGCCAAGTCAATCGGTGTGGGACAGTACCAGCATGATGTCAATCAAAGCTTGTTGGGCGCCAGTCTCGATGATACCGTATCCAGTTGCGTCAATTCGGTCGGCGTCGAACTGAACACTGCCAGCAAGGAGCTGTTGTCCTATGTGTCCGGTCTGGGTCCGCAGCTGGCGGGCAACATCGTCAAGTACAGAAGCGAAAATGGACCATTCCGCTCGCGCGCGGAGTTGAAGAAAGTCGCTCGCCTGGGTGCAAAGGCCTTCGAGCAGTGCGCCGGCTTCCTCCGCATTCGAAACGCCGCCAATCCGCTGGACTCTAGCGCCGTTCACCCGGAGCGCTACGAGCTTGTGGAGACAATGGCAAAGGACCTGTCGCGACAGGTCAAAGACCTCATGGCTGACTCGCAGCTGCGAAAGAGCATAAGAATCGAAAAGTACGTAAGCGATTCTGTCGGACTGCCGACTCTTCAGGATATCCTGTCTGAGTTGGAAAAGCCCGGTCGAGATCCTCGAGAGCAGCTCGTCCCGATGCAATTCATGGACGGCGTTAATACTATCGAAGATCTAAGAGAAGGAATGCGCCTTCCCGGAGTAATCACCAATGTCACTGCATTTGGTGCATTTGTCGACATCGGAGTTCACCAGGACGGACTTGTACATGTTAGTGAGTTAGCCAATAAGTTCGTCAAAGACCCGTCGCAAGTCGTAAAAGTCAGCCAGCGAGTCGACGTTGTGGTTTTGAACGTAGACAAGGAGCGAAAACGAATCTCATTGAGTATGAAGAGATAGGAGCAATTACTTTGACCAGCTATTTCAATAACTTCCTGCGTCGAACAATTTCATGTTCGCTCTGCCTGGCGTTGCTGGGCGGTTCCCTCTGCCACCCGGCAGGGGGGACAACGTCCGACTCCCCGAAATCCGAAGACAGCTCTGCAAATGAGTTTCCAAAAGCTCAGCTCGAGCTGAATGCAAACACGGAGCTCCTCGCTCAGCAACCGCGGGGTCCGGCTCGCAGACTGCGCCAGAAGTTGAAAAACAGACAAAACCGCAACCAGGTAAGCGAGCCGACGACAACCCAGCAGACGACAACCC